>JBAVBF010000518.1:0-5172 GCA_049586115.1 Thermoanaerobaculia bacterium
GCGGACGACTACATCAAGCATCTCGATGGCGGCAACAAGATGCTGATCACTCTGGCCGGCGCGATGTCGACCGCGGAGCTTGGAATCTCACTCGCCGAGATGATCCGGCGCGACAAGGTCCACGCCATCTGCTGCACCGGCGCGAATCTCGAAGAGGACATCTTCAACCTCGTCGCGCACGATCACTACGAACGCGTACCGCACTACCGCTATCTCTCCGCGCAGGATGAAAAAGCGCTCCTCGACCGGCACATGAACCGCGTCACCGACACCTGCATCCCCGAGGGCGAGGCAATGCGCCGGATTGAATCGGCGGTGCTGAAGCATTGGGTGGAAAAGGACCAAGCCGGCCGCCGTCTCTTCCCGCACGAGTTCATGTACGAGATCCTTCGCGACGGTTCGATCGCCGAGTTCTACCAGATCGATCCGAAGAATTCGTGGATGATCGCCGCCGCCGAAAAGAACCTCCCGATGTTCGTCCCCGGCTGGGAGGACTCGACCCTCGGCAACATGTACTCCGGCCACTGCATCTCCGGCGACGTGAAGAACGTGCATACGGTCCGCACCGGCATCGAGTACATGATCGAGCTGGCCGACTACTACACGAAGACCTCGGCATCCGGCACGATCGGCTTCTTCCAGATCGGCGGCGGCATCGCGGGCGACTTCCCCATCTGCGTCGTCCCGATGCTCCACCAGGACCTGCAACGAACGAACGTCCCGCTCTGGGGCTATTTCTGCCAGATCAGCGACTCGACCACGAGTTTCGGCTCCTACTCCGGCGCCGTCCCGAACGAGAAAATCACCTGGGGCAAACTCGGCGTCGATACACCAAGCCACGTGATCGAATCGGATGCGTCGATCGTCGCGCCGCTGATGTTCGCGTACGTGATGGGTTGGTGATCACGATTTTCTACTGCAGCGCCAGCGAGACCTTCGTCCCGTTCGTCGCAACGCCGTCCTGTGCGGCATGAGGGTCGGAGGGATTCTTCGTCAGCGGGTCGCCGTCGGAGTCGATTCGCGCTTCGATGCGGATGGTGGCGGGGAGCGGTTGGCCCATCATCGAGTCGGCGGTGCTGAGGTCGATGTCGAGCGGGAAGGTCGGGGCGGCGATGCGTTTGACGGCAGCGGGCGGGCCGGCGGTCTGGCCGGCGGCGCGGGCGATGATGAAGAGGACGGCGTTCGGGGAAGGCGCCGCGCCGGCGAGCGTCAGCGTTACGTGCACCGAGGGACCGTTGGCTGCGGGAGCGGACGCGGGAGCCGAGGCGGCAGGCGCGGGATTCTTCGCCTGCTCCTTCATTTTCGATAGGACGTCGTCGAGACGCACTTTCTGTTCGGGATGGCGGCGCGTGGCTTCGGCAATCTGCGCTTCGGCCTCGGCGGTCTTGCCGCGCTGGATGTCGTCCCATGCCAGCGCGACGTAGGCATCGAGAAGTTGCGGATCGGACTTGATCGCGTGCCGCAGCATCTCGGCGGCGGGATCGCGCTGGCCCATCGACATGCGCACGAGCGCCTGATACGTCAGCGCGCGGGCGTCGTCGGGAGTGCGCGCGAGGATGTACTTGGTCTGCTCGAAAACGCCCATCAGGTTTTCGCGTTCGAGGTAGGCCTTGGCGAGTTGGTTGCGCATCGCCAGATCGTCGGGCGATTTCGCGACGGCGGCTTCGATCTGTTGCAACGCGGGATCAGCCTGCTGCGGTTGCGACTGCGGCGCCGACGCCATCGGAGCGGAAGCGGTCTCCGTCTTCGGCGTGGCCTTTTCCGTGACGAACCAGGCGATGCCGCCGAGTACGGCGACCGAGGCGGCGCCCCATATGAAGCCGCGAATGGAGGCGGCGCGGGTGAGTGCGGCGATGTCGCTGGGAACGAGGGCGTCTCGTCCGCTGGACCTGGCAGGATCGGCGGGCGGGACGCCCGCGCTCCCAGGAGATTTGCGTTTGTCGAGCGCGCGAAGCACATCGGCGGTTTCGCGCTCCAGGCGGCGCTGCTCTTCGACGCTGCCGCCGGTTTCTTTCAATTCGCGCAACTGCTGGAGAAGCACATCGCGTTTCGCTTCGAGGTCGAGACGCTCGACGTCCGGCTTCGGCGCGCGGCTTTTCATGCCGTACCAGAACATGAAGCCGACGATGAGACCGGACAGGATCATCCCGCCGGCGCTGAGCCAATCGGTCATGATTTCTCCACCATTTCGCGGACGCGCGTGAGGTACGGATCGTCGGTCGGTTCTTCTTCAACCGCCGCGTGCACCGGCTCGATTTCGAGTTTCTTCGCTTTCGAAACGACGAGTACGAAACCGATTGCTAGAACGGCGATCGGAAGGATCCACACCAGCGCGTTCACGCCCTGAAACTTCGGCTTCAGCAGGACGAACTGGCCGTACGATTTTTCGAAGTAGCTGAGGATCTGCTCCTCGGTGTAGCCGCGTTCCAGCAGGTCGCGCACCTGCGCTTTCATGTTGGACGCCATGATCGACGGCGAATCGCCGATCGCCAATCCCTGACACACGGGACAGCGGAGCTCGTGCGAGATGGCCATCGTCTGCTGTTCGAGTTGCGCGCTGCCGAGCGGTCTACCCTGCGGCTGACCGACGAACTGCGCGGCATCGGGCACTTTGACCTGCAGCAGCGCGAGCAAAAAGAAGGTCGCGATCATCGCATCGCCTTTGCCAGATTCTGCTGCAGGATCTCGCTATCCATCGGACCTTCGAATTTCGCCACGATGACGCCCGCGGCGTTGATGAAGTACGTCTCCGGCACGCCGCCGACGCCGTACGCGATCGCGGTCTTGCCGTTCGCGTCGAGCAACGTCGGGTACGCGCTTCCGCGCTCGGCCAGAAAGTGGTTGATCTTGTCCTCGGTATCGTTGAACACCACGCCGACGAACTGCACGTTCGGCAACTGGCGCGCGTTTGCGACGAGCGTCGGATGCTCTTCGTAACACGGCACGCACCACGTCGCCCAGAAGTTGACGATGACCGGCTTGCCGCGCAGCGACGCGAGGTCAATGGTCTCGCCGGTGTTGACGGCCTTCAGCGCGAAGGGCGGCGCGGGCTTGCCGATCAGCGGCGAATCGATGTGCTGCGGATCTTTGCCGAGGCCGGCGAAAAGGACGATGACGATCGCGGCGACGATGATGAGGCCGATGATCAGAACCGTCCGGTTCACGCGATGGCCTCATCGTCGATCGTTGGAGCGCTCTCCGGGACGACGACGTACGTTCGCTTGCGCGCCGGGATCAACGCGATCAAACCGCCCGCGCCCATCAGCAGCACCGCGCCCCAGATCCAGCCGACCATCGGCATGTTGATGATGAGCAGGCCAACCTGATCGCCCTGGATGTTCATGATCGAGAGGTAGTAGTCCCGTCCGATCGTCGAATGGACGGCGGGCGTTCCGACCGGCTCGCGCATTGCCGCGTACTGATTCATGCGCGGCTCCATCGTCGTCACCAGCTGGCCGTTTTTCGAGATGTTGAAGCGCGCGATTGTCGATTGGCGATGCGGCTCCGTGCGCTCCTCGGTGCCGAGGAACGTGACCGCATAGCCGGCGAAGGTGGTGCTCTGGCCGCGCGTCAGCGTCACTTCTTCCTGCGTGCGCATCGTGCTGCTGACGGCGATGGCAACGAACACAATGACCGCACCGGCATGGACGACGTAGCCGCCGAAACGACGGCGTCCGCGGCGAAGTTGCGCGTCCATCAGCGCGGGCGCGAACGCGTCGCCTTTTTTCAACCGCTGGCGCAGCGGAAGCCACATCTGCGCGAAGGTCACATGCATCGCGTAGCCGCCGAAGAGCAGCGTGACGAGTGTCCATGCGTTGCGGACGCCGAATGCGTAGCCGATGATCAGCGCGATCGCACCGGTGATCAGCGGCGGCAGGAACGCCCTCAGCATTTCCTTGCGAGTCGTTTTCCCCCACGGCAGCGCCGGTCCGACGCCAAGCAGAAACAGCAGCGCCGTTCCGACCGGGACGACCATCGCGTCGAAGTACGGCCGGCCGACGCTCATCTGCTTCCCTTTGACCGCTTCGACGACGAGCGGGAAGACCGTTCCGATCAGCACCGTGAACGTGAAGACGACGAAGAAGAGGTTGTTGACGAGGAACAGCCCCTCCCGGCTCACCGCACTCTCAATCCGCCCCTCGGATTCGAGCGAGTCGATGCGGAACGCGAGCAGCAACACTGAGAAGAGCAGCACCGCGGCGAGGAAGATGAGAATCGTCGGCCCGATCGCGCTCTGCGTGAATGAATGGACGGAGTTGAAGACGCCGGAGCGCGTCATGAAGGTGCCGAGGATCGTGAGCAGGAAACTGGCCTGGATGAGCGTGACCGTCCACCCTTTGAGCACGCCGCGGCGTTCCATGACGATGGCTGAATGCAACGCGGCCGTTGCCGTGAGCCACGGAAGCAGCGAGGCATTTTCAACCGGATCCCACGCCCAGTAACCGCCCCAGCCGAGGACCTCGTACGCCCACCAGCCGCCGAGCATGATGGCGATCGTGAGAAAGACCCACGGCAGCAGCAGCGATGCGCGCAACGGTCGCAGAAATGATTGTCCGAGGCGGCCGCGAAGAAGCGCGGCAGCGGCGAAGCCGAAGGGGATGGTCATCCCGACGTAGCCGAGGTAAAGCATCGG
This sequence comes from Thermoanaerobaculia bacterium, assembly GCA_049586115.1. Classification (GTDB taxonomy): domain Bacteria; phylum Acidobacteriota; class Thermoanaerobaculia; order Gp7-AA8; family Gp7-AA8; genus JADGNZ01. The sequence goes on from JBAVBF010000518.1 coordinate 4,634, forward strand.
CGGGTGAATGATCATCAAGAGATGGTTTTGCAGCAGCGGATTTGGCCCCGGCCCGTCGAGCGGCACAGGACTTACGCTGAGAAACGGATTGGCAGGTCCGGCGATCAGGAAGCTGAAGAACGCGCCGCACGCGAGCCAGGTTCCGATCGCGAACGGCATGTACTCCTGATGTTCGTTCCGATTCACCCAGGTCGTGCCGGCGATGTAGATGCCGAGGATGAACCCCCAGAAGAGGATCGATCCTTCGAGCGACGACCACAGACTGACGATGGTCACCCACAACGGAACCTGCGTCGACCCGACGTGCGCAACATACTGCACACTGAAATCGTGCGTGATGAGTGCGTACTCCATGACGCCGGTGGCGACCACCATGAGTCCCGCAAACGCATACGCGAACCGTTGCGACCACCGCAACCCCTCGGGCGAACGCTTCGCGCCGGCGGCGTAGGCGATGAACGCGCCGGTGGTCGAAACGAGCACCGAGGCGAGGATAAGGAAACGTCCGAGGGTGGCAGTCATGGTGTGGAGTGGTTGTC
>JBAVBF010000519.1:0-4000 GCA_049586115.1 Thermoanaerobaculia bacterium
GGATGACAACTATTTGTACTTCTTCATCGCCTTCGCCAGCGTCGCGCCCTTCAGGAACGCTTCCTTCCGATACCCAACGCTCTCGTCGTAAACGTACACCGTCACGCCGGTTGGCTCCTCAAGGAAGAAGTGCGTGCCGATGGCCGAGGCGCGGAAGGTCACCTTGTCTTTGCCGTCGTTCGAGAGCGTCTGCAGGTACATCGCCATCGGATGCGGGATCGTCGGAGGCGCGATCGTTTTCGCGGCCGCCACGGCGGTGACGGCGAAAAGGAGAGAGATAAATAAGTTGTGCGCGCGCATCGGTAGATTGTAAGCTGCGCGCTGATGTTCCTAACCGACGGTCCAGACGCCGCCGCGCAGGTATACGTTTTCGCCCACGGAGCCGGCGGAGCCATGGACACACCGTTCATGAGCACCGTGGCGCGGGAGCTGGGTGAGCGCGGTATCCGCGTCGTCCGCTTCGAATTTCCATACATGGCCGCGCGCCGCACGGGAGGCAAACGCGGCGCTCCGGACCGCGAGCCGGTGTTGCTCAACACCTGGCGCGAGGTCGTCGCACAACTCGGCGGCGGGCCGCGGCTCTTCATCGGCGGCAAGTCGATGGGCGGGCGGATGGCGACGCTCGTCGCAGACGAATTGAAAGTCCGCGGCGCCGTCGTCTTCGGCTATCCGTTCCATCCGCCCGGACAGCCCAACAAACTGCGCACGGCGCACCTCGAGACGTTGACGACCCCGATGCTCGTGCTGCAGGGCGAACGCGATCCGTTCGGTACGCGCGACAACGTCACCGGCTACCACCTCTCGCCGCAGATCCGTGTCGAATGGATTCCGGACGGGGACCACTCGCTCAAACCGCGTGCGAAATCGGGAACGACCGAGCGCGACAATCTCCTCCACGCCATCGACGCCGCCGCGAAATTCATGAGCAGTCGATGACCGAGGCCCGCGCAACGGCTCTGGTGGTGGAGGACGACGCGACGACGCGGACGCTCCTGGCCGGACTGCTTGAATCGATCGACTGCGACGTCGACCTCGCCGCGGACGGCGAGGAAGCACTCGTGCAAATCAGCGCCCGCCACTACGACATCATCCTGCTCGACATCGTTCTGCCGAAGATGAGCGGGATCGACGTGATGGAGTCGCTGCGCCGCAATCACCCACACATCCTCGGCTGCATCATCGTCGTCACGGGTCTCGACATCCGCGAGATCCGCACGCTGTTCCCCGCAGTGCATGAGACGCTCTCGAAACCGGTGATCCCAAGCCGGCTGCGCCAGGCCGTGCGCTCTTGTCTGCGCCATTGACGAACGAATCACGCGTCCTTGCGCTGTCCTTCACGTTAGCCGCGCGGCGCGGCGCTCTTTTCACAGCACGCCGACGCCGCGCTCATGCCCGGTCCCTAGACTGCCTCGACTGGGACATACAGGGCGCGGCCTCCTCCGGAAGCGTGTTGTATGAGAGAGAGAGCAAGCAGGCTGTTGGAAGCGCGTCGCTTCCAACCGCCTGTTGCGTTTACGGTCGTCCCGCCCGGCGTCGCGGCGTGCTGCTGATGCTCGTGGTCGTTCCCTCGGAGAGTCCGCCCGGCCCCAACGCCCGCACGCGAAACTGATCTCCGATCCTCGCGTTGACAGTGACCGTTCTCGCGTCGGCGGATGTCGTCGTGACGGTGTACCAGGTCGCGCCGAAGTTGCCCGACCAGTCGATCACGAAGCCGCTGGCGCCGCCGTCGCTCACCCAATCGATCCGCGCGGTCGTCCCGCTGAAGTAGCTGACCGCATTTCGAGGCGCGGGCGGCGGGGCGGGGATCGCCGTCGCAGAGAATTCCGACAGCAGGTAGACGCGTGCCCGCGGCACAAAGGGTTGCCGCGTGATTTCGGTGGCGATGAGCGCCCCGCCCGCGACCGGATCGGTTGCGATTGCCGGGGGCGCAGACCAGTAGGCAGACAGCCCGTCCATGGCGACGAAGGTTGTTCGCAGCGGTGTGCCCGACCGGCTTATCTCAATTGCAGACAGCCAGACCGTGACATACGGCTGTGTGAGCAAAGAGCGTATTGCCACGACGTATGCCGATCCATTCCACGTCACTTGACTCATGCCGTATTGCCACTTCGGGAGAGGCACCTCGGGATCGAGACGCAGCGTCGCGCCCCCGCCGTGCACGGCGACCGACACGGGGCCGGAATCGCGATCGAATACGATGAGGGACTCCGAACCGCCGCTCGATGCCACGTGGACGTCTCCGTTATCCGAGTCTCCCAGGATAAGTTTGGCAGGTGCGGAATCCAGCACGGCGCCGGCGGCCGAAAGGCGCAGCACCCGTATGTCGGCAATCGTCGGGGTTGCGTCGGCATACTCAGGAGCGAATTCTTTGTAGACGACGATGTACTCCCGTCCGTCCCAAGCAACGTTGATCGTCCCCGCGTACATATATGGATCGGTTAACACCACGCCGAAGGGAAGACCCACTGTCTTCACGGAGGTTGCCACCCCGTCAGTGCTGATGAATGCGTAGGAGAAACTGTATTGGTCGATCCAGATCACAAGAAAACGGTTGCCGTTCCAAACGACGTCAAAGGGGGCGCCGGACGTGCGCGCGATGTCGATCGGGGTGCTATCGAGCAGGCCGCCCGAAGACGAAATCCGCGCTGCCTTCAACTGGCTGTTTGCATTCCAAACGATCAATTCCTCGGATGCACCATGAGCCATGACCGGCCAGCCTGATGCGTGAGAATCGAGAACGATCCCAGTTCCGTCCAGCGGCTGGCCTGCCGCATTCATGCGCCCAGCAACCACGCGGACCTCGTTCTTGCTCGAGTCTTTCTCTATCCACGCGACGGAGAATCCGCCGTCGTTCGCTGTGATCCCGGTGGCGATCTGCGAAACAGGCGTCAGCGCCGGCGTCGCCGGTTGCGCGGCAATGCCAGTGGCATCGACAGTAGCGGTGACGGTCGCCACTGCGTCAGATACCGTATTCCTCAACGCGAATTTGATCGTGTTGCCGGACGACGCCGCGCCGGTGAATTGACCCTCGAAGAGAAGCGATGGGTGAGCGTCGAGAGGCGTGCCGTTGCCGTCGAGACGGAGGGCGAACACGCGAGGCGTGGCGGGGGCTGGTGGCGATACGTTCCATGCGACGACATACCCGCTGTCGACCGGCAGGATGACGAGCGTGGAATTTGGATTACTGCCGTCCGTCGGCAACGAATTCTGCGTGACGGTTCCGTCCGCCTGGATCGTGGCAGAGGCCAGAGTTGCCGACGATCCCAATTCGGTCCACGCGATGACAATACGGCCATTCTTCGCGGCCGCGACAATCGAGTACCCCCTCGGGGATTCGGGAGGAGGCTGGATATGGCGTAGGACGTCAGGCCCGATGCCATCGTTGGTGACGAGCCACTCGATGATTCCCGTATTGCCGGCCGTCATGACGACGAAGTCATTGCCCATCGCGACGACCGCATACGACGCCACGTAATCGGTGGGGATCGGGGATCGCCGGAGCATATTTCCGTCCAGGTCGGTGATGAAGACGTCGACATGTCCGACGAGATTATCGACGATGGCGATCCGGTTCCCGTTGGACGCCATCACAGCGCGGGGGGAAAAATGAGCGTTGACGAAGCCTTCGACGTTCACCCGGCGTTGCAGAACGCCGTCAGCGGAAATCCGGCCGAAAAAAGGCTGTCCGTCATACGGTTCATTCCAGATGGCCGCATAACCGCTGCCCGCTCCGATGACGGATAGATCGCTGATATTTGCGTTGTCGGAGACTACCGGAAACGCCGGCGTATTGCTGCCGTCCGAAGCGTCGGACTGCATGCCGAAAATGTGGGGATATTGATTCCAGAACGTCTCACCGTTCCAAAGCGTCAGAAAATGATTTCCATTCGACGCGATCGACGGGCCATTGACGTAAGCGAAGTTGGAGATGTATCCGACACTCGCGGCGTCATTTCCGGCAACAAGCGGAAGCGCGAACAGAAGAAGCGAGAGGAGAGGG
>JBAVBF010000520.1:0-4863 GCA_049586115.1 Thermoanaerobaculia bacterium
CCGCGCCCTCATCGACGAAGAACGTGCCGTCGCCGGAGGCGCCGGTCATCGTCCCGCCCGACCAGGTGCCCGTTCCGAACAGGTCGACGTCGTCGTTCAGATCGAGCTCGCCGGAGTCGAACCGCAATCCGGCCGTGGAGATGGCGGAATCGGCGACGAGCGTACCGCCCGTGATCGAGGTCTGGCCGCCGACCGAATAGAAGAAGCCCTCATAGTCGGTCGTTCCGGACGGGAAGGAAAAGATGCCGTTGCCCGATAGCGATCCCTGGATCGTGGCCGACGGAGCGGAGAAGACAATCGTGCCGATGGTGCCGTTGAACGAATCGGCATCGGTGAAGAAGCTGCCGGTGTGGGTGCAGGTGATCGGGCACGCGCCGGCGAGCTCGATCGTTCCATGCGTGACGAAGAGCGTGGCGTTGTTGGTCATCCCAGGCTGGATCACCGAGACGCCGGTGCCGGAGTGCTTCTGCATGACGCCGTTGGGGAACACGCCGACCGACGATGGACCGTCGGCGATGATGTCGCCGTCGTCGTCGAAATTGAAGGTGCCGTAGGTGTTGAAGGCCGCGCCGTTGTTGAGGTGCAGCATGTTCGTCGTGGCGGGGTAGTCGATCGTTCCGTAGTTGTTGAAGGTCCTGCCGTCGAGCAGCATCGCGCCGCTGACGCCGGAGAACGTGCCCTGGCCTGTGCCGGCAAGCTCCGCGCCGCCGCTGCCGGCAATCGTGCCGCCGTCCCAGTAGAACGTGTTGCGGATCGAGAGGAAGCCTGCGCCGCCGAGCGTGCCGGCGGTGAGGGAGAACGTTCCCGGCGACGTGACGCCGCCGATGTTGAGCGTGCCGCCGCTGACGGAGAGCGTGCCGTCGCCGGAGACGACTCCATTCGGCGTCATGTTGTAGCTGGCGGAGGGGAAGTCGAGTGTGCCGCCGGCATCGATGACGAACGGCGCATCTCCCGTACCGCCGCCGGCCAGCGAAAGCGTGCCTGAGGAAACGGTGACGGAGCCAGGGGCGGAGTTGTTGACGACCGGGTTCGCCGTAACGGTCCCGCTGCCATCGATCGTGCCGTGGTTATTGATGGTGCCGCCGCCGCTGACGCTGCCCGCGGTGAATTCCAACGTTCCGCTGCTCTGCACCGTGAACGTCGAGCCGCTCGGGATGGTCAGCGTTCCGCCGTCGACGTTCAGCGAACCACCGTTGGTGACGGTGCTCGCGCCGGTCAGCGTGACGCTGCCTCCGCTCTTGATGTCGACCAGCCCGCCGTTGACCGAAAGCGATGCGCCGCTTTGGACGTTGAGCGAGCCTCCGCTGGCGATCGTCAGCGTCCCTCCCGGCTCGACGATGATCGTGGCCGCGCTGCTGACCGAGCTGGGGCCCGCAAGAGTAAGCGTCCCGCCGGACTGGATGTCGATCGCGCAGCCGGCGCAGCCCAGATTGAGACTGATGAGGGGATTCGGGATGGCGTTGTTGATGATCAGCGTCGTCGGCGTGGCGTTGAGATCCATGGCGGCGTCGCCAGGCGCGCATCCCGGAAATCCGCCGGGCGGACTCCAGACTGCTCCCGAGGTATCAGTCCAGTTGCCGGTCGGCGGCGGCGCGGAGGAGGTGACGTTGTAGACGGTCGGGATGCAGATGGAAAACGCAATCCCGGTGATCCCGATGACGATCGTCGCGAAAAAGGCGACGAGGAAGGGGCGTAGTTTGAAGCGTTTGATCTCGGACATTCAGCGCTCCTGCGGGGCGAAGTGCCGCCTACGGATTTTGTTTATTTGGGGTCGCGAGGGTAACACGGGCACGTGAACTACGAGTCCGGCGCCCCTTCCGGATTCAGCTCAGCCCTTCACGCTGCCCACCATCAGCCCGGCGATGTAGTAGCGCTGCAGGACCAGGAAGACGAGGAGCACCGGCAGCACCGTGATCACCGCGCCGGCCATCATCAGCTCGACGTCCAGCACATGCTCGCCGAGAAGATTGGCCAGTGCGACGGGGAGCGTGTGGTGCGACTGGTTGGAGAGAATGATCAGCGGCCACATGAAATCGTTCCACGTCGACATGAACATGAACGTGGCCAGCGTGGCCAGGATCGGCCGCGCCAACGGCATCACCACCGACCAGTAGATGCGGAACTCCCCCGCGCCGTCGATCCGCGCGGCTTCGAGCAACTCCTGCGGAACAGAGAGCATGAACTGCCGGATCAGGAAGATGCCGAACACGGTCACCATCGACGGGATGATCACGCCCCAGTAGGTGTTGACCAGATGCAGGTTCTTCATCAGGAGAAACAGCGGCAGCATTCCCACCTGCGGCGGGACGATGATGGCCGTGAGCAGGAAGCCGAACATCCGTTCGCGTCCTCCGAAACGCAGCTTGGCGAAGGCGTAGCCGGCCATCGATCCGAAAAGCACGGAAGAGACGGTCACGATCGACGCGACGATGGCGCTACTCAGAAATGCACGTCCGATGTTGAGCCGCAGAAACAACGACCGGTACTGCGCGAACGTCGGCGCATGCGGGATCAGGTGCGGTGGAAACGTAGTCGCTTCGCCGCTGGCCATGAACGACGCGGAGAGCATCCACAGCAGCGGAAAAAGCGTCAGCAAGCCGCCGGCGACCAGCAGCGTGTGAACGACCAGCGAGCGTCCGCCGCGCGTCATTGCCTCTCCCCCATCCGCATCTGCACGAGCGTAGCCGCGCCGATCACGAGGAAGAGGATGAAGGCCACCGACGCGGCGTACCCCATCCGCCAGAATTTGAAGCCCTGCTGGTACATCATCATGACGATCGTCAGCGTCTTGTTCAGCGGCCCGCCCTGCGTCATGACGTACGGCTCCGCGAAGATCTGCAGCTGCCCGATGGCGACGACGATGCCGACGAAAAGGAACGTCGGCCCGAGCATCGGCAGCGTGACGTGCCGGAACTGTCCCCACGCCCCTGCCCCATCCAGCCTCGCCGCCTCATACAACTCTTCGGGGATGTTCTGCAGGCCGGCGATGAAGATGATCATCGTGTAGCCGAAGCCCTTCCACACCGCGAGCAGGATGATGGCTGGCATTGCGAAATGCGGATCGCCGAGCCAGTCCGGTTGCGGCAGATGCAACGCGCCGAGGGCGATGTTGATGATGCCGAAACGCGGGTGGTAGAGGTACTTGAACACGAGCGCCACGGCCACGAGCGTGGTCACGACCGGAGCGAAGTAGATGGTCCGGAACGCGGCCTTGAATCGCGTCAGCTTCGCGTTGACGAGCAGCGCCGCGAACAGCGATACGGCCACCGTCAACGGCCCGCCGACCAGCGCGAAGTAGAGGGTGTTGATGAACGCCGTCCAGAACACCGGGTTGGCGAGCAGCTCGCGGTAGTTGCGCAGCGCGACGAAACGAAGGTTGTGGACGTCGCCGAGCGTGTAGAGATCGAAGTCGGTGACGCTGAGCAGAAATCCGGCGATGACCGGCGCAAAGAAGAACAGCGACAGAATCACGATGGCCGGTGACAGGAACAGCAGGGCGGCCCGGGATTCGCGGTTCTTCATTTTGCAAACAAAAGGCTTGAGCCCTGCCGGGCCAGCATCCACCGCCGTTTTTCGAGCAGCTCATCCGCGCGCCGGTCGAGCTGCGCCAGCGCCGCCTTCGTCCCGATCGTCCCCCGCGCCGCCGCCTCTCCTCGGTCATAAATCGCGGTCGCGATCTGCTCCCACTCCGGCACTTTCGGCAGCGGCGCAACGCGCTCGAACTGAATCCGGAACGCGGCGAAGCGCGTGTCGTTCGCCAGCACCGGCGATTGCCACGCGCTGCGGCGCGCGGGAAGGTCGCCCGTCAATTCGTAGAAGCGCACCTGCTGTTGCGGCTCGGACAGAAACTCGATCAGCTTCCGAGCGGCCACTTTGTGTTTCGACGAACGGAAGACCACCAGGCTCCCTCCGCCCGCCATCGAGATCCCGGTCGGCTCGCTCGCATCACGGGCCGGCAGCGGAGCGGTGGACCACTTGTCCTGCATCTCCGGCGGCAGGCGGCGGCGGAACTCGCCGACGTTCCACGGGCCGGTGATGTACATCGTGAACTCGCCCTGCGCGAACTGCTGATACAGATTCGCGATCTCGGCATTGCTCACCTTCGGAGCGAACCCGTCGCGGAAAAGGCTGACGTAGAAGTTGAACGCATCCGCGAATTGCGGTTGCGAAAACGCGCCGCGCGTCCCGTCCGAATTCAGCAGCGGCGAATGCGCCGACAGCGCCATCACCGTCACCTCCTCGTACTGGTTCGTCGGGATCAGAATCCCCCACCGGCTCTTCTTCTGATCGCGAATGCGCGTCATCGCTTCGCGCCACTCCGCCCACGTCCGCGGACCGTGCGGAAATCCGACCGACGCGAGGATGTCGCTGCGATAGAACAACACGCGCGTGTCGACGTACCACGGAATTCCGTACAACCTCCCGCCGACGATGTTCGTTGCCCAGATGCCGGGAAAATAATCGTCCGGTCCGATCAATCCGCCGAGGTCGTCCAGCGCGCGGATGGCGACGAACTCCGGCATCCACGTGTTGCCCATCAGCGAGACGTCGGGCGTCGACTCGCCAACATACGCGGTGAGCAATTTCTCATGCGCCGCATTCCACGGAATCTGCTGGACGACGACCTGAATGTTCGGATTGCGCCGCTCGAACTCCGGCATCAACTTCGCCACGAACTCGCCCTCGGAACCGAGCGCCCAGAACTCGAGGTGCTCGCGGTTGTCGATCGGGCGTGCCGAGCATGAAAAGAGAAGCAGGAGCGCAACCGCTGTCATCCAGAGCGAAGCGAAGGATCTCAAGATACGACGGCTTCGATGCCTGACCCACGCATCTTGAGATCCTTCGCTTCGCTCAGGATGACAA
>JBAVBF010000521.1:0-9627 GCA_049586115.1 Thermoanaerobaculia bacterium
GTTCTGGAACGCGTGGCCGTCGAAGGTGAGTGCGCCGCCGATGAAGTCGATCAACGCGCCGGTCGGATCGACGATCTTGCCGCCGACGGAAATCACGTCGTCCGGAGCGTTTTCAATCGCGTCGACGAGCGCGGTCAGCCATCCATCCTCCGGCACCGCGTCGTTGTTCAGAAAGATTACATTGCGTGCCGGTGAACGCGTCAGCGCCGCGGCGATGCCGCCGGTGAATCCATGATTTTCGCCGAGCGGTAGCAAGCGAACATTCGGATGACGGCTGGCGATCGCGCCGATGCTGCCGTCGGTCGAGCCGTTGTCGGCAACCGTGATCATCGCGTCGCCGCTGAGTTGACGCGACACGGCGTCGAGACACGCCAGCGTGTCCTCGCGGCTGTTCCAGTTGACGATGATGATGTCGGCGACCGGCGTGCTCAGGGCGAGCCTCCGAGCCGGCGCTTGACGCGGTCGAAGAACGATCGCGGATGCTCGGGCACGTGGAGCGTGGCCGCGAACGCGTCCTTCTGCGGATCGATGCGCGGCGCGCGGACGAAATTGACCAGCGGCTGGAGTGTGCGCTGCCACTGATGGTCATCGACGAACCGCTGCGCGCCCTCGCGCATGCCTGGATCGCGCAACGCGTGCACGATGGCCTCGGCGAAATCGCTCGGCGATCCGGAGCTCACGATTGCGCCGGCTCCGTATTTTGCCAGCAGCTCGTCCGTCCCCGGCGCGCTGCTGGTGACGATCGGCAATCCGCCCCAGAGGTAGTCGTAAACGCGGATCCGCATCGAGAGGTCGGTCTCGATCGATCGCGGGAACGTCAGCAAGCTCGCGCCGAACCGGCCGTAGAACGCGGCGCGCTCGTCGTACGCAACCCATGGTTGGAAGCGGACGAAGTCGTAGCGATTCCGTTTGGCATAGGCAATCGCATCGGCGAGTTTGCCTTGCGGCGTCAGCGACGGATTCGGATGCCTGATGAACGTCAGCGTCACATCCGGCAGCGTGGCGCGTGCGATGGCGATCGCGTCGATCGCCAGGATCGGATCGTACCAATCGTAGATGCCGCCGAAGAGGACGTCGCTGCCGGAATCACCAGCGGGCAGGAGGCCCGCGTTCGCAGGAGGAACGCCATACGGCACGATGCGAATCAGCGCATCGAGATGAGGATCGTTCCCGAACGAGATCGGATTCACGCGCCCAATCGCCAGGAGAGCGCCGAGGTAGAAGAGGCGTTGCGCGTTGGAGCCGCAGAGGAAAAGGTCGGCTCCCAACAGCAATCGCATCAGCGTCGCGTGATCGTGCGTGAACACTTCCGCGCCGCGCGTCTCGTAGTACGTCAGATTTTCGATGATGAAGGGATCGTACAGATCGACGACGATCGGAATCGCGCGTCCGTGCGCGAAGAGATCGTTCCCGGCGTGCCCCTGCACGATCGCGACGTCCGCGTCGGCGGTGTAGCGCTGCAGCGTCTCGGGCGTGATTGCATCGACGCGGCAGCCGGCGACGGCTCCGGCGTCGCGCGAGAGCATCGTCACCTCGTGGCCGTCGGCGCGCAGGACCTTCGCCATCTCCAGAAAGCGAATGCCGACACCGGCCGGCTGGCCATGGCCAATCGGCTCCGGGCACACGAGCAGCGCACGCGTCATCCGCGTCCTTTCACGCGTTCGACGATCGTGTGCAGTTTCCACGTGCGCGAGGTGAAGATGGCATCGAGCAGGTTCTGCATCCGCGCGACCTCGGCGTGCAGCACGCCGTTCGTGCGCTGCAGTTCGACCAGCGCCGGCTCGACTTCAGCCAGACGCGCCGTCGCGGCATATCGCTCGCGGTTCGCGCCGTCGAGCGCGCCGCGGATCTCGGCATTCGCTCCTTCGAGGTGGCTGATGCGCATCATCGTCTCGTTGATCCGTTCGCTGAGGACGCTGATCTGCGCGATCAGTGATTGCTTGTCGCGTTCGAGCCGCGCCGTTTCCTGTTCGATCCGGCTGCGCCCGCCGCGGGCTTCGACCAGATCGCCTTCGAGCATCACCGTGCGCCGTTTCTCCCGTTCGAATACGTTCGCGAAAAGATTCTCGCCCATGAGCGCGGCGTGTTTGCGCCACACCTGAAGCCGCGCGTCGCGAAACTTCGACGACCCCTCGGGATTCTCCATGACGATCGATTTGCCGCCTTTGATGTGGCGGATCTCACAGGTGATGCGCGGCACGTGAACGAATTGGCCGCGCTGCGAAAGGCGAATGAGGAAGTCCCAATCCTCGAAAAGATCGAAGTCCGCGTCGAAGCCGCCGAGCTCGAGAAAATCGCCGCGGCGGAACAGGAGAGTGGGCAGCGGGATGTAGTTGTCGACGAGCAGCAGTTCGCGATCGAAATCGCGCGCGTAGATTCGCATCGGCTTGCGCTCGGCGCCATCGATGAATGCGGAAACGGCGTCGCTGTACCACGCGGTTGCATTCGATCCGCGGGCCGCGGTTGCAAGCGTCGCCAGATGCTCGGGATAGTAGAGATCGTCGTCGTCGAGAAAGGCGATGAATTGATTCTTCGCCGCCTTCACCCCCGCATTCGCGGCCTCGGCACGGCCACGCGACGGTTCATGCTCGATCAGCGTCACGCCGTCGATGTTCGTCGCTGCGCCGCCGTCATTCACGACGACGATCTCCGCCGGATAGCCGGTCGCGCGGATCGACGCAACCGCCTCGACCAGCAGCGCCGGCCGATCTTTCGTGCGCACGACGACGCTGATCGGCAGCGGTTCGTCGATGACGTCGATTCGCAGCGGTCCCATCGCTTCGCGCAACGCGCTGAACGGCGTCGTTCGCAACGACGGCAGCGGCGTCGTCCAATACGCCTCCGCGAACTTCACGTCCGGCGGCAGCGTCATCGTCCGCCACGCGTTCAGTCCGCGCGCGTACGAGGTGTAATCACGAACGGCCGACTGCGATTCGTGTATCGCGATCGCAGCGTATTTCGCGCCGGCAACCGATGTGATGTCGACGAGCGCATTCGGCCGCAGCGGAGCGCTGACTTCGTAAAACGCCACGCGCGCCACAGCCAGGTCGGCGAAGAGCGAAGCATCGCGCGCGATCAGATCGCAGAAGGCGCGCGACAACGCCACGTGATCGGGATGAATCTCCAGCGGACTGGGAACCGCGATCAGATCGGGCTTCCACTCGCGAAGAATTGAGGCAAGGCGGTCATCCACTTCGTGCGCGCCGGCGAGTTCGCGATCGGGGAATCCGAGAAACGCGATCGTGGCATCGCCGAGGAGCGCGAGAGCGGCGCGCGATTCCGCTTCGCGTGCCGCGGCGTTGCCAGCCTGCGCGCCATCTGTCGCCACGGCCACGTGCACCTTCCGGCCTTCGCGCAGATGCAGCGCCACCAGACCGCCGCAACCGATCACTTCATCGTCCGGATGCGGTGCCAGCACGAGGAGGCGTTCGCCGCGTAAGTCCTGCGGCGCGAATGGAATCGCCTCCGCCTCAGGCATGGTCATGGCATCGGATTATAGGTGCTCCGTATAATTCAGCCATCCGTGAGACGTGACGAGCAGCAACCGATCGCCGGGGTCCTGTCGCTGATCCGCGAGCTCACCGGGCCCGCCACGCGCGCCGGCAACATCGCCGACCTCTTCGTCTCGTCATTCCGCGCGCTCGATCACGCCATCGATTTCGATCTCGCCGCCGCGGTGATGCTCGAGCAGAACCTCGACCTCTACGTCGTCACGCGCGAAGACGCAGGTTCGCTCATCGCGCCGCCGCTGATCGCGAGTCTGCGCCGCACGCTGGAGACGATGATCCCGGTGTCGTTCGCGGCCGCGGACGTCATCGTGAAGGCGGAGCGCAGCGATCTTCCGCAGCGTAGCGACGGTGACGGCGCCGGCGACAGCATCGAGCACTCCACGCACGCCATCATCACGATCGAAAACCGCAGCAGCGGCGTGTTGCTCGTCTATCGCGGTGAGCCGTTCGACGAACCGGAGCGGCAGATCGTCGAAGTCTTTGCGGCGCAGGTGTCGCTCCTCATCGGTCAGCTCAGCGCCCGCGAACAGATTCAAGGTCTTGCGGACACCGACGACCTGACCGGCATCGCCAACAAACGCTACTTCCGCCGGCAGTTGCCGCAGGAGATGGAGCGCGCACGCGTCTATTCGCTTCCGCTGACGCTATTAATGTTCGACATCGACGACTTCAAAGCGATCAACGACAACTTCGGCCACACGGTGGGAGACGTCGTGCTGTCGGAACTGTGCGGCGCGGTGCGCGAGACGTTGCGTCCTCCCGATCTCTTCGCGCGATTCGGCGGCGACGAGTTCGCGATCATCCTCCCGCACACAGACCTCAGCGGCGCCTGCGCCGTGGCCGACCGCATCCTGCAGAAAGTCCGCATGTTGACCATCCCCGCCGACGACGAAGGCTTCATCCAATGCTCGATCTCCCTCGGCATCGCCGACTACCAGCACAGCGACAACACCGCCGCAGACGTGATCCGCCGCGCGGATGAACGGTTGTACGAAGCGAAGCGGGCAGGGAAGAACCGGTACTCGCTGTCATCCTGAGCCGCCGAAGGACGGTCGAAGGACCCCCTGCCTGCTAACCTGGCTGGGCGGTGGTTATCAGGTACGGGGTCCTTCGACCGTCCTACGCGACTCCGCGCTTCGCGCTACGTCGCTCCGGCGGCTCAGGATGACAGGCGATACACTTTCCCCGCATGTCCAACCGCTACCTCATCGCCAACTGGAAGATGAACGTCCCGCCGGAAGGCATCGCGCCGTTTCTCGACGCGGTCAAAGACGCGAATGCCGTCATCGCGCCGCCGTTCGTTTATCTCAAAGACGTCGCTGCAAAATTTGCGAACGCCGGCGCCCAGAACTGCGCGGATCAGAAATCCGGCGCGTTCACCGGCGAAGTCTCCGCGGACATGCTGCGCGATTGCGGCGCGCGTTTTGTCATCATCGGTCATTCCGAGCGGCGAACGATCTACGGTGAAGACGACGCACTCATCGCACGCAAACTGGCCATGGCCATCGACGCCGGACTGACTCCAATCCTCTGCATCGGTGAGAACGAGCAGCAGCGCGAGCGCGGTCACGCCGTCAGTTTCTGTTCCGACCAACTTCGCGCCGCTGCAATCCCGCAGCTCGCGAGCGCGAACGAAATCATCGTCGCGTATGAGCCGATCTGGGCCATTGGCACGGGACGCAACGCCACCGGCGCGATGGTCGCGGAGATCGTCGGCGCCATTCGCGATGCGCTCGAACGCTTCTGGCCCAGCGGACTGGCAACGCCCATCCTTTACGGCGGCAGCGTGACGCCGGACAACGTCAATGACCTCATCGCGCACGGCCGCATCGACGGCTTTCTGGTCGGCGGCGCGAGCCTCGATTCGAAGAAGTTTCTGGCGCTGTCCGAGGCGATGAAGAGGCTTCCGGCGCAGCCTTGACAGCCGGTGCCATTCCGGGAAGAATTCGCCCCCTTGTCCCGTTAGCAGCTTCGCTTCGGAGAATCCATGATCGTACTTCTTGTCATTTTGCACATCGTCATCAGCCTGTTCCTGATCCTCGTCGTCCTTCTGCAGCAGGGGAAGGGGGCGGATCTCGCGGGCGCGTTCGGCGGTGGCGGTTCGCAGACCGCTTTCGGCGCGCGCGGCGCGACCACGCTTCTGCACAAGCTGACGACCAGCTTCTTCGTCCTCTTTGTCGTTACCTCGCTCACGCTGGCGATCCTTCAGGCTCGTCCGCGCTCCTCGGTCATGAGCGGCGCTCCCTCAGCGCCGGCAACTCCAGCCAAGAAGTAGCAGCGTTCTTTAAAGCCCAAGTGGCGGAATTGGTAGACGCGCACGTTTGAGGGGCGTGTGGAGAAATCCGTGCCGGTTCGAGTCCGGCCTTGGGCACCAAAGAACTACTTCTCGGCGATTCGCTTCGCGTAGTCCGCGGCGCGATCCAGAAATCCCTCGATCGATCTCCCCAACGCGAGCTTCTCGTTGAGCTCCGCCGCTTTTTCGAAATCGATGCGCAGGCGCTCGGCCTCGGCGAGGTAGTAGTCGCGCAGGCCGGTTTCGATCTGGAACTCCGGGTACTTCTCGGCCAGCGTGCGCATCCATTCTTCGACCTGGCGGCGGCGGTCTTTGTCGCCGGCTCCGCTCTTCAGATCGTTGAGCAGCGTTTTGACGACGCCCGAAAGAATCTGGGTGCGTTGATCGTGCAAGGTTTCGTCGGCCATGGGCGCGGATGTTAGCAGCGAATACAATGCGCCGCGATGAAAGTCCTGGTCGCGAATCGCGGCGAGATTGCAGTTCGCGTCATGCGTGCCTGCCGCGAAGTTGGCTACCCGACGGTGGCCGTTTACTCCGAGCCCGACCGCGCCGCACTGCACGTTCTTTACGCCGATGAAGCGATGCCGATCGGGCCCGCGCCGTCGCGCGAAAGTTACCTGCGCATCGACCGCATCCTCGACGCCGCGAAGAAGACCGGCGCGGATGCCATTCATCCCGGCTACGGCTTCCTCGCCGAAAACGCAAACTTCGCGCGCGCCTGCCGCGATGCCGGCATCATCTTCATCGGCCCGTCGCCGGAATCGATCGAGGCGATGGGATCGAAGACAGAATCGCGGCAGCGCATGCAGGCCGCGGGTGTGCCGGTCGTTCCCGGTCTGACGGAAGCGGTCCAATCGTTCGATGAGATCGAAGCCTTCGCTCGCGACGCCGGTTTCCCGATCATGATCAAAGCCTCGGCCGGTGGCGGCGGAAAAGGGATGCGGCTCGTCGAGCATGCGGACGATTTGAAGCCGTCGTTCGAGCGCGTCACCAGCGAGGCGCAGTCGTTCTTCGGCGATGCCGCGGTTTACGCGGAGAAATTCATCGCCTCGCCGCGGCACATCGAAGTGCAGATCCTCGGCGATCAGCACGGCAACATCGTCCACGTCGGTGAGCGCGAATGCACGCTGCAGCGGCGGCATCAGAAAGTCGTCGAAGAGAGTCCGTCGCCGGTCGTCGACGCCGAGCTACGGGAGCGCCTTGGCGCGATGGCGGTGAAGGCCGCGGCGGCGGTCAACTACTACTCGGCCGGCACGATCGAGTGCCTGATGGGGCCGGACAAACAGTTCTACTTCCTCGAGATGAACACGCGGTTGCAGGTCGAGCATCCGGTCACGGAGATGGTGTGGGGCATCGATCTAGTCAAGGCGCAGCTCCGCGTTGCGCGCGGCGAAAAATTGGGAATCGTTCAGAGCGATCTCGCACCGAACGGACACGCAATCGAGTGCCGGGTGTATGCCGAGGATCCGGCCAGGAAGTTCGCGCCATCGCCGGGGTTGATTCGGCATCTCGATCTGCCGCAAGGGCCGGGCGTTCGCAACGACAACGGCGTTTATGCCGGCTACACGGTGCCGGTTTATTACGATCCGATGCTCTCGAAACTGATCTGCCACGCCGGCACTCGCGAGGAGGCCATCGACCGCATGCTGCGCGCGCTGCAGGAGTATCGCGTCGACGGCATCAAGACCACGATCCCGTTCTTCACATTCTT
The DNA here is from genome assembly GCA_049586115.1 of Thermoanaerobaculia bacterium. Classification (GTDB taxonomy): domain Bacteria; phylum Acidobacteriota; class Thermoanaerobaculia; order Gp7-AA8; family Gp7-AA8; genus JADGNZ01. The sequence continues at coordinate 7,514 of JBAVBF010000521.1, forward strand.
GGTAAATCACCCCGACTTTCGTGCCGCGAACTTCGACACAGGTTTCATCGATCGCATCGTGCCGGAGCTCGATCTCGAACATCGCGCCGTGGACGGCGCCACGCTTGATGCTGCGTTCGCCGCCGCGGTCATCATCGCGTTCGAAAATGCGCAGAATGTGCGCTTGCCGGAGGAAACGGTGTCGCGCTGGCGGCAGGCGGCGCGCATCGAGGCGATGCGGGGGCGTGATTGATCTTCAACGCCCGCTATCGCGATGAAGAGATTCCGCTCGAAGTCGAGCGTCACGGCAGCACGTATCGCGTCAGGATCGGTGAGCGCTGGCTCGTCGCGGACCTGATCACCGCCGGCGCATTGCGCTCGCTGCGCCTCGAGGACGGTACTCAATTTCTGCTCGCGCATCATCGCGAAGGAACGACGCACCAGATCACGATCGGAGCGTCGCGGCTCGACATCGAGATCGTCGATCCGCTCGCCCTCCGCCGCAAACGCGGCGACGACCACCTCGGCGACAGCGGCATTATCAAAGCGCTCATGCCCGGTCGCATCGCGCGCGTGCTGGTTGAAAAAGGCGCCGAAGTCCAACGCGGCACCGGCCTGCTCGTGCTCGAAGCGATGAAGATGGAGAACGAGATTCCCGCGCCCGCGGATGGTGTGATCGACGAGATCTTCGTGAAAGCCGGCGACACGGTGGAAGGCGGCGCGGACTTGCTGCATCTGCGGGCGATGAAGGGTGAAGAGTGAAGAGTGAAGGAAGCGAACGCCTTTTTTTCACTCTTCACCCTTCACTCTTCACCCTTCTAAACCCCATCTATAATTCGCCTCCATGTCCACCATCGATCCGTTCGTCGCAGGCGGGACGATTACGTCGTTCCGGCTTCTCGAGCGTGTCGGCGCCTCGGTGTGGCGCGCCGAAGACACGCGGAACGGCAAGACGGTTGCCCTCAAAGTCCTCACGAAACAACTACCGCGCGAGCCCGCGCGCCGCGAGGCTGTCATCCGCGAGATCCGGCAAGGCGCGGCGCTGTACCACTCCTCGATCGTCACTATCCTCGAGATCACGCCGGCCGACGACGCGCTGCTGCTGATCATGGAGTGGTTCGACGGCCTGCCGATCGCCACGGCCTATCGCGGACGAGCGGCGGAGAGGACGGAGTTCTTTCACGTCATCTATCAACTCGCCGACGCCGTGAAATTGATGCAGGCGAAGAACGTCCTGCATCTCAACATTGCCGGCGACTCGGTGCTCGTCGCCGCGAACGGACAGGTGAAGCTGGCCGGACTCAACGCGCTGACATTTCTGCCGCGCCGCGACGGACAGGGTTCGGCGTTCTCGCAGAAGGGCAACGATCCGAACGCCGTCAGCTACATGGCGCCGGAACAGATCACGAATCAGATGGTCACGCCGCACACGGACGTCTTCTCGATGGGCGTGATCATGTACGAGGTGGCGACGGGGCGGCGGCCGTACCTCGCCGCGAGCGCCGCGGAGATCGCGAACAAGATCGTCAACGAGCAGCCGCCGTCGCCGAAGGCTGTGAATCCCGCGATCGACAATGCGGTGCTCAACATCCTCGGCAAATGCTTTTTCCGCGATCCCTACCGGCGCTACAAAGATGCGAAAGCGATCATCGACGACATCGTCAAAGTCGCCGGTGAGGTGGTGGAGTGGTCGAACGAGATTGCACGCTCGGCGCTGACGGCCGTCGCGAACGCGCGCCATGCGGTGCAGGCGAGGCAGTCGATCATTTTCGTCGCGGACGTTGCCAACTACGACGACGTGAACGCCCTCGATCCCGCCGCTGCCGCGAAGTCTTCCGCGCGCATGCAGCAGATCCTCGGCGAGGCGGTCTATCTCTTTGACGGCGAGGTCGTCGATCCATTCGGACCGCGCTTCGTCGGCGAGTTGCCGACGCTCGAGAACGCGCTCGAAGCGGGCCGGAAAGGGGAGTTCGACTTTTCGCCCGAGCAGCAGGACGGCGAGGCGATTCCGGTGCGGCTGCTGTTGCACTTCGGCGAGGTGGAAACGCACGACGGCGCCGCGGCCGGGCCGGCGGTCGACAAAGCGTACGAGATTCTCAAGCAGGTCGAACCCGCGAAGCTGTACATCACGGAAG
>JBAVBF010000522.1:0-6552 GCA_049586115.1 Thermoanaerobaculia bacterium
GCGACGGCCGACATCATCAGCACCGAGCCGTACAACGCCGTCGGCAGCGCCGCGAAATCGTTCTCGCCCATCCATCCCGTCGCGAACGGCACCAGCGACAGCCAGAACAGCAGGTGCATGTTCGCCCACAGAATCGCGCCGTTCACGCGCTCGACCGTGTGGAACATGTGGTGGTGATTGTTCCAATAGATCGCCAGCAGGATGAAGCTGAGCGTGTAGATGAGCAGCAGCGGAACCAGCGCGCGCAACGCGCTCCACGACGCTCCATGCGGCGCGTGTAGCTCGAGCACCATGATCGTGATCAGGATGGCGATCACGCCGTCGCTGAAGGTTTCGAGGCGCGCTTTGGACATGCGATGCGCAGTGTATAGCCGGACATCTGTCCGCGGACGAACGTCCGCCGGACACGGCGCGGACATCGTAAGCCGTTGAAAAGAAACGACCGCTCCGTGGCATCCCGGTTGCGCTTGGCAGCCGCAATGATCGAGAACAGTTCCTCCATGGATCGCCCCGCGGCGGCGCAGCGGAATCCGCGCGTCGTCGCAGCGGTGGCGGCCGGCGTGGTGCTGTTGATCGCGTTGGCGTTCGCATTTCCGGCGATTCGCCGTTGGTCGAGCGCCGAACGCGCCGTCGACGGCTCCACGCTTCGCCTCGGCATCGTCACGCGCGGCGATCTGCTGCGCGACCTCAGCGTGCAGGGACGCGTCGTTGCGTCTCTGTCGCCGACACTCTTCAGCCCCGGCCAGGGCATCGTCTCGCTGCGCACGCATGCCGGATCGCAAGTGAAATCCGGCGACGTTCTGGCCGTGATTGACTCGAAAGAGCTGCATGCCGCGCTCGATCAGGCGCGCTCGCAGTTGCTCACGTCGCATTCGGAGCTCGACCGGCAGCGCATCGTCTCGCGGCAAAGCGAATTGCGCGCGCAGCAGCAGGTCGAATTGCAGACGCTCCGTCTCGCGGCGGCCAGGCGTCAGCTCGAACGCGTCGAGCGCACATTCAAAGAAGGACTGAGCAACAAAGTCGATCTCGAAACGTCGCAGGACGCCGTCCACATCGCCGACATGGAGTTGACGCAGGCGAAGAACGAGCTGTCGCTGCTGCACGAGACCTCGGGATTCGAAGTGGCCACCCGCCAGCAGCAAGTGCAGCGGCAGGAATCGGTCACCGGCGAATTGCAGAAGCGCGTCGACGACCTCACCATCCGCGCGCCGTTCGACGGCATGGTCGCCGCGGTGGCGGTGCAGGAAGGCAACGGCGTCGCACCGAATCAGGCCGTGCTCACCGTCGTCAACCTCTCCTCGCTCGAATTGGAAATCGGGTTACCCGAGGAGTATGCGAATGAGACGGGGGTAGGGACGCCGGCGGTGATTACGTTCCTCGGCCGCGACTATGCGGGCAAAGTCACGCGCATCTCGCCGGAAGTCGTCAACAGCGAAGTCATGGCCACCGTCGCCTTCGCGGGCGCGCAACCCGAGGGGTTGAAGCAGAACCAGCGGCTGACCACGCGGCTCACGTTCGAATCGAAACACAACGTGCTCAAAGTCGCGCGCGGCGCGTTCATGGAGTCGGAAGGCGGACGGGCGGCGTACGTCGTCAACGAAAAGATGGCCACGCGGCGCGACATCGCCACCGGCGCCAGCAGCGTCGCCGAAGTCGAAATCGTCAGGGGATTGAGCGAGGGAGAGACGATCGTGCTCTCCGACACAGCCACATTCGGTCACGCGCGCACGGTGATGCTGCGCTGAATCCAAGGAGAAACCGCAATGCTTCAGATGACGCACATCAAGAAAATCTACCGCACGATTTCCATCGAAACGCATGCGCTGGAAGACCTTTCGCTCGACGTCAAAGATGGAGAGTTCGTCTCCGTCACCGGCCCCTCAGGCTCGGGCAAGACCACGTTTCTCAACGTCGCCGGACTGCTCGACACCTTCGATTCCGGCAGCTACATCCTCGACGGCAAAGACGTCAGTCGGCTCTCCGATCGCGAGATGTCGCAGATCCGCAATCGGACCATCGGCTTCGTCTTCCAGTCGTTCAACCTGATCCCCGATCTCAACGTCTTCGACAACGTCGACGTCCCGTTGCGCTATCGCGGACTGCCGGCCTCGGAACGCAAAGCGCGGATCGAGAACGCGCTGTCGATGGTTGGCCTCTCGGCGCGCGTGCGTCACCTTCCGTCGCAACTCTCCGGCGGACAGCAGCAGCGCGTGGCCATCGCGCGCGTGCTCGCAGGCGATCCGAAACTGATCCTCGCCGACGAGCCGACCGGCAATCTCGACTCTGCCATGTCGCGCGAAATCATGGACCTCCTCGGCAAGATCAACGACAACGGCACCACGATCGTCATGGTCACGCACAACGCCGAGTGTTCCGAACGCGCGCACCGCCAACTGCACGTTTTCGACGGACGCATCGCCGACGTCGATCGGCCGCGTGTCGTGCTCGGCTCGGCAGTTCCGACGCCTGGACTGACGGCAACTCTGAACTAGGAGCCGACATGCTCTTCTATCAACTGAAAATCGCCCTCACCAGTCTTCGCCGCAATCCGGTCATCACGTCGCTTCTCATCGGCGGCATCGCCCTTGGCATCTGCGTTTCGACGACCTTCATCGCGTTGCGCCACGTCTTCGAAAAAGATCCGCTGCCCGGCAAGAGCAACACGCTCTTCTACGTCCGGCTCGACAACTGGGACCCGCAGCGCGCGTATGTCGCGGAGGATCCGAAGTCGCTGCCGACCATGGTCACGTATCGCGACATGCGCGAGCTGATGAAGTCGAACATCCCGACGCGGCAGACCGGCACGTTCCGCACGCGCTTCTTCGTGCATCCCGATCCGAAAATCGGAAGACCGTATGCCGAGGATGTGAGACTCGTGTTTGCGGACTTTTTTACGATGTTCAATGTGCCGTTCCAGTACGGCGGAGGTTGGGACAAAAACGCGGACGCCAAGCCGGAGCAGGTCATCGTCATCGACCAGAACACCAACCAGAAACTGTTCGGCGGCGCGAACAGCGTAGGACGCACCGTGCGTCTGGAAGATCGCAACTACAAAGTCGTCGGCGTCCTCGCGCCGTGGAATCCGCCGCTGCGGTTCTACGACCCGACGCAGGGCCTCGGCCCGAAAGTCGAGCCGATCTACATGCCGTTCAACTTCACGCCGATCCTCGAGATCCGGAGCTTCGGCAACAGCGACGGCTGGAAGGGAAACGACGGCAACGGCTACCAGGCGTTCCTGAACTCGGATACGTGCTGGCTGGAGTATTGGGTCGAGCTGCCGACGCCGGAGAAGCAGCAGGCGTTTCGCGAGTACGTGAACAACTACGTCATCGACCAGAAGAAACATGGCCGCTTCGGCCGGCCGCTGCACACGGAAGTCACCTCGATGCCCGAGCTGACCAAAGAGCTGGGGATCGTGCCGCCGCAGATTCGCTCGCTCGCAATCGTGTCGGTGCTGTTCCTCATCGTCTGCTCGCTGAACCTCATCGGCCTGCTGCTCGGCAAATTCATCGCGCGCATTCCGGAGATCTCCGTGCGTCGCGCGCTCGGCGCCAGCCGGCTGCACGTCTTCTGGCAGCACATCGTCGAGTGCGAAGTAGTCGGCATCGCCGGTGGCCTGATCGGACTGGCCATCTCCGTCGGCCTGCTGAAAATGGTCGCAAAAGTGATCCCGAACGGCGACGTCGTCCACCTCGACGCCGAGATGATCGCCGTCTCGATTTTCCTGTCGCTCGTGGCCGGTCTTCTCGCCGGCATCTATCCGGCCTGGCGCGTCTGCTCGATCCCGCCGGCCATGCAACTGAAAGTGCAGTAAGAGGAGGACGCCATGCCGTTCGGTCCCATCATTCGCGCGATGCGCCACAACCGTATGCGCTTCGCTTTCATCATCCTCGAGATTGCCATCACGCTCGCCATCGTCACGAACGCCGTGAACATGATTCTCGACGAGCGCAAGAAGATGCTGCAGCCGTCCGGCTTCGACGACGACAACCTCGTCTCCATCGCCTACCAGCCGTTCGCGCCGGAGTTCAAGGAGCAGCCGTACGTCGAGGCGCTGGTGCAGAAAGACATGCGCGCCATCCACTCCATCCCCGGCGTCAAAGCCGTGGCCACAACGTACTTTCTTCCGTGGCAGGGCGGCGGCAGCTCCGGCGTGTGGAAGTCCGACGGCTTCAACGGCAAGTTCCAGGCGCAGCTTTACGCCGCGCGCGGCGAGATTTTCCAGACCCTTGGCGTGAAAGTGACGCAAGGCCGTGCGTTCGTCGAGACCGACACGCCAGTCGAATCCAACACGCCGACGCGCGTGACGATCATCAGCCGCGCGTTGGCAAAAAAACTGTGGGGCAACGCCAATCCGATCGGACGCGTCATCACCAACGGCGAAGGCGCTACGCCGCGCACCGTCATCGGCATCATCGACGACTTCTACAATCCGTACGCCTGGAACATCGGCGAGTTCGTGCTCTTCACGCCCGGCCGAGCGTACGACACGACCGGCGCCGTATTTCTGATCCGCACCGAGCCGGGCGCGATGAAGTCGGTGGTCTCGCAACTCGAGCCGCGGCTTCTGTCGGTTAACCCCGGCCGCGTCTTTCGCATCGTAAAGATCGCCGATTTGAAAGATCAGTATTTTTCGGGTGGCAAGCTGGTGATTCGCGCCATGACCGCGATCATCATCATCCTCGTCTTCATCACCGCGCTCGGCATCATGGGCATCAGCTCCCTCGCCGTCGCCGAGCGCACGAAACAGATCGGTACGCGCCGCGCCCTCGGCGCCACGCGCGCCGACATCCTGAAACACTTCCTCCTCGAGAACTGGCTGGTCACGACCGTAGGCCTCATCCTCGGCGTCATCGGCGCGTACGGGCTGAACGTTTTGCTCGTCAGCAAACTCTCCGACGTCAAGATGCAGTGGGAGCTCGTGGCCGGAGGTATGGTGCTGCTTTGGATTAACGGACTGATGTCGACCGTGCCGGCGGCGATGCGCGCTACGCTGGTGCCGCCGTCGATCGCCACACGAAGCGTCTGACCATTCATGCCGAACGTGCTCATCGTCGAGGACCAGCCGGGCGTCGCCAGCGCTCTGCGGGTCCTCTTCGATCTGCACGATGTCCCCTCGGCTGTCGCCGAGAATCCCGACGCCGCGATTCGCATCGTCGAACGCGGTGAAGCCGGAGTCGTCCTGCAGGACATGAACTTCACGCCCGGCACGACCAGCGGCGACGAAGGCATCGCCCTCTTCCGCCGCATGCGCGCCCTCGATCCGGAGCTGCCGATCCTGCTGATGACCGCCTGGACGTCGCTGCAAACCGCCGTGCAGCTCGTGAAGGAAGGCGCCGTCGATTACATGGCCAAGCCGTGGGACGACGCCAAACTCGTTGCCACCGTCCGCGCGCTGCTGCGTGCACGCGAGCTGCGCGACGACGAAGCGCGCGAACGCCGCGAACGCGTGCAATCGCGCAAAGAGCTCGCGCGAAAGCACGATCTTCGCGGCACCGTCTACGAAAGCGAGTCGATGCATCGCGTCGTCTCGCTCGCGGTGCAGATTGCGCCCTCGGACGTCCCCGTGCTCATCACCGGCCCGAACGGCGCAGGGAAGGAAAAGATCGCCGAGATCATCCACGCCGGTTCGAAGCGCCGCGACAAACCGCTGATCAAAGTCAACGCCGGCGCGATTCCTGACGAGTTGGTGGAGAGCGAGCTTTTCGGCGCGGAAGCGGGCGCGTACACCGGCTCGACACGACTTCGCATCGGCCGCTTCGAAGCCGCAAACGGCGGCACGCTCTTCCTCGACGAAATCGGCGACCTCTCCGCCGCCGGCCAGATGAAACTTCTGCGCGTCCTGCAAAGCGGCGAATTCGAACGCCTCGGCTCCAGCGAAACGCGCCGCGTCGACGTCCGCGTGATCACCGCCACGAACAGCGATCTGCAGCAAGCGATCGCCCGCGGCACCTTCCGGCAGGATCTCTACTTCCGCATCGCCGTCGTCGAGATCGTCGTCCCGCCGCTGCGCGAACGCCGCGAGGACGTGCTGCCGCTCGCCGAATCATTTCTCAACCGTCATTCACTCGACGACGCGTCGAAGTCCGCTCTCCTCGCACACGATTGGCCCGGCAACGTTCGCGAATTGCAGAACCGCGTGCACCGCGCGATGGCGCTCGCATCCGGCGACGCGATCACTCCCATTGACCTCGGCTTCGGAACAGCAGGCGAGGCGCGTGTCGAGGAAGTGCCGCTCGAACGCGTGCAGATCGAGACCGCGCTGTTGAACGCCAACGGCAGCGTCTCGCGCGCGTCCGAGGCGCTCGGGCTGAGCCGGCAGGCGCTCTATCGCCGGATGGAGAAGCTCGGTATCGTGCTCGAGAGGAGACCCAAGTAGGCTGAGACTCGCCAGCCGCATCCACCTCGCCATCGGATTCGCCGCCGCGGTCGCGGTGGCGTCCACCTTCGTCGCCACCCGCGTGGCCAGCCTTGGCGCCCTGCCGCTGCCGATCGCGCTCGCCATCGCCGCGTTCATCACCGTCGCCACCGTCGTGTGGAGCTCGCGCGTCA
>JBAVBF010000523.1:0-4722 GCA_049586115.1 Thermoanaerobaculia bacterium
GTCGAGATACTCCGCCGAAAGCCGCAGGATCGTTGCCGACACTTCGCCGATGTCGTTCGGGTTCGATAGTTCATTGATCAGCTGCTTGAGCAGACTGAAACTGCGGTCCACGTTCTCTTTCTCCGCCGTCTCGTAGAAACGCCGGCCGGCGTCGGGATCGAGTCCGCCCGTGTAGCGCTCCCACTGTTGAAACGCGCGCTCGGCGAACAGCACCAACTCGTCCGCGAAGAGGGTCAGCTCTTCCTCGACCAATCCCGGCTGCAGGCGCGCCGGAGACGGCTTGGTCAGATACAGATCGGCACCGCGCCGCAGCAGGTCGTGACGCCGCCGCAGATCGGCCTCGGCATCGATGATGACCACCGGCAGCCGCGGATTCTTGCGCTTCAACTGCTGCAGCAGCACGTCGGAGTGATCGGTCAGCTCGAGAAAGGTGACGAAGAACGTGTTCGCGCGGATGTAATCGCCGATGGCGACGCGCGCATCGTCGATCGTCCCGAACTGCGCGATCTTCACGCGATTGCGCCCGAACGCGCGGCGCGCGGCGACGCGGATCAGCGGACTACGCTCGAAGAGGACGACGTTGCGATACGTCGCGTCGGGTGATTCCACCTCGATCAATCCGCCGGCGACTTTGAACTGCCCGGACGACGCTCGCGCCTTCGGCGGCTCCGGCGCGGGCGGCGCGACAGTCGAGTCAACGGCCGGAAACGGCTCGTCGTCGGGGACCGGAGTGAACGTCTGTTCCTCGCGCTCCTCGGGTGTCGGAAACGGCAGGATGTTGTCGTCGGGAACGAGCGTCAGCGCCGGCTCTTTCGCCAGACCGAGCCCGAGGTCGAGCGTGGGCGGCGGCGTGTCGGCGGCGGCGGAGCGAAGGAGCGCCTTCCCCACTTTCAGCGACTCTTCGAGACCGCGCAGCGGCTTGAGCTTTTCGCCATCCGCGGCGCCCACGATCTTTTGCGGCGGGAACCCGCCTTCCTTCAAAATCGAATCGGCGTCGTACTCCACGTCCAGCGGACCGACGTGATCGCTGAGGATGAAGTTGAACTCCCCTTCCCGGCTCTGCAGCAGCGGCGCGACCACGCCGACGACGCGCTCGTGAATGGCGGTTGCCAGTTCGGCAGCCGGGATAATGTTCATCTCCACCGCCGCCGTGCCGAGCGGAATGCCGCTCTCCTCCATCTTCCGCAGCCCCGGCGCCGCAGCCTCGGGGATGGTGCCTCGCGCGACGAGGAACGTGAGCAGGTCGGGATGCTCGGGCGACGACGCATTCACCACCAGCCCCTGCCGGAACATCACCGTATGCCGTCCGCGATCGTCGACGATCTCCAGCACGCCGGTACGCCGGCTCAGGTAGACGATCTGAACGATGTCGGTAAGAGAGAGATCTTCGAGACGGCCGAGGAGACTCACGTGGCGAGATTGTAGCGTTTCAAAATACCGTCGAGGATGCCGTTGATGAACTGCGACGACTTGTCGTTGCCGAACTTCTTGGCAATCTCGATCGCTTCATCGATCACGACCAGCTTCGGCGTCTCGCTCTCGTGCAGGAACTCGTAGACCGACAGACGAATGATGTTACGGTCGACGACGGCCATCCGCGACAGGCGCCAGTTGTCGGCCTGCGCCTGGATCATGCCGTCGATGTCCGTGAGGTGATCGACGGTGCCGCGAAAGATTTTCGCAGCGAACTCGCGCGTGTTCGGCTTCGACTTCTGCAGATCCTCGAACGTGTCGATGATCATGTCCGGGACATTGCCGGAGAGGTCGTACTGATACAGCATCTGTACGGCCAGCTCGCGGGCTTTTCGACGCGCTCCCATTTACGTTCCCTCGCTGCGAAGCACGCGCCACAGATTGGCCATTTCGATCGCGGCCAGCGCTGCTTCCCACCCTTTGTTGCCGCTGCCCGCCGATGATCGCTCGATCGCCTGCTCGAGCGTGTTGCAAGTGATGACGCCGAACGCGACCGGGAACTTCGCCTCGGTCGCGGCGCGCGACAAATCGTTCGTGACCTGCGCGGAGATGAAGTCGAAGTGCGGCGTGTCGCCGCGAAGAAGACAGCCGAGAGTGATGATCGCGTCGAGGCCGCCGAGGTCGATCAGCTTCGCGGCGAGTGTCGGAATCTCGAAGGCGCCGGGAACGCGATAGACCGAAATCGCATCGTCCGCCGCGCCGTGGCGCGACAGACAATCGAGCGCACCGCGAAGGAGTCCGTCGACGATCTCGTCGTTGAACCGGCTGGCGATCACAGCGAAGCGCAAACCTTCAGCGTTGTGATCACCTTCAAAAGAGCGAGGCATAGCGGCGGGGGATTATACGCGGCTGCTACACTCGCCCCGTGACTGCGCTGCCGGAGACCCCGCGCCGGATTCCGGAGCTGGACGGCATACGCGGCATCGCCATTCTGCTAGTGCTGGTCTGGCATCTCGTCTCCTGCATGATGGGATCGCCTCCGCCGCTGTTCCGTTTTCTGAACGCGTTCTGGTGCGGCGTCGATCTCTTCTTCGTCCTTTCGGGATTTCTGATCGGCGGGATTCTTCTCGATCATCGCGAGGCGTCGAACTACTACAGCGTGTTCTACCGGCGCCGCGCGTGCCGCATCCTTCCGATTTACTTTGTCTGGCTCGCGCTGTTTTTTGTCGTTCGCGGCGCGCGACTTCATTTCGATCCCGGCACGGCATCGTGGCTCTTCGATCACGCGATGCCCGCGTGGTCCTACGCGACCTTCACGCAGAATTTTTCTCAGGCGCACTTCGGCACGTTCGGCGCGACGTGGATGTCCGCCACGTGGTCGCTGGCGGTCGAGGAGCAGTTCTATCTCTTCCTTCCGTTCCTGATCCGCGTCACTCCCATCAAACGTCTGCCGTGGATTCTGATCCCACTGATCGCGGCGGCACCGGTGTGCCGTGCGTTTCTCTACGACCCCGCCACCGAAGGCATCACGGCCTACGTGACGGTCTTCTGCAGGACCGACGCGCTGTTGCTCGGAACGCTGTGCGCCTGGCTTGTCAGGCAGCCGGATGCAGTCACCCGCATCCGGAAAGCGATGCCCGCACTGCGGGTCACGCTGCTCAGCTGCGGCGGCTTCGTACTGCTGACGGCTTACACGGGCGAGACGGCCGTGACGTGGATTTCCCGCTACACGTTGCTGGCACTCGCATTCGCCTCGTGGCTGCTCATCGCGCTCTACGATCAACAGTCGTTGCTCGCGCGGTCGATGCGTTTGCGGGCTCTTCGCGGCGCCGGCATCGTCGCCTACGGAACGTATCTCGTTCACAACGCGGTGAACGGCGTCTTCTGGTCAGCGCTGCGCGGCCATCCTCCGTATTTCGATCGGCTCAGCGACGTTTTTCTCACTCCGATTCCGCTCCTCGCATCACTCGCAATTGCGGCGGCGTCGTGGCGATACTTTGAGAAACCGATCGTGAGATTTGGTCAGCGCGCTCGCTTCGACGATCAACGTCCGCTGGCAATCGCCGGCGCGGGACGATCCTCTTCGCGATCGTTGTAGTAGTTCACCAGCCCCTGATAAATCGCCTCGGCCACGTGCTGGCGATACTTTTTCGTCTTCATCAGCGCGCGGTCTTTGTCGTTGCCGAGGTTGCAGATTTCGAGGAGAACGCGCGTGGGGATCAGGTTGTAGCGGATCACCGCGGGCACCCATTCGCGTCCGTTGCGGACCACGTTGTCGCGCACCGGATTGAACGGATGGATCTTCAGTCCCTCCTGATCGAACGCATCGATGATCGATTCCGCCAGATCGCGCGACAACCCCTCGGCGGTCAGCGACTCCTTCTCCGAATGACGGACGATCGGGCTCTCGCGCACCTCGGCACGCGCGAGGTAAACCTGCTCGCTCTTCTCGTACGAACCGGTCACGTAGCGCTGGCCGGGGATGTACGCCATCGCACCGCGCAGCGACGGATGCAGCGAGTCGGCGTGAATGGAGAGGAAGACCACTTTCTCGCGCGCCACGCTCGCTTTCATCGCGCGGCGGAAGATCGAATTGGCGAGGTACCAGCGCAGATTGACGCCGACCGCAGGATCACCGATCACGTACTTCGGCGAGGTAAGGATGATGTGATCGGTCGCTTCTTGGAGCTCGTCGTCATCGGGGACGTCGTAGCCGGCCTGCGCCGACTTCGTCGTCGCGGCGACGGTTGCTCCCGACTTCCTTTCGAGGATGTGCTTGAGCCGGCACATCACGTCGTAAACGTAATTCGACTCCCACACATCGTCGTACGTCGCGCCGACGTCGCGCCCGCCGTGTCCGGCGTCGAGAATCACGCGAACGCCGGCAAGGCCTTTCGCGCGCGGACGCACGGCCAGCTTGGCGCTGGCGCGTTTCACCTCTTCGTTCGCAACGCGCGTGGGATCGTCGGCAGGCAGATACTCCGGCAGCAGCAGCGACATCGGAATCTTCACGCGATAGCCGATCGGAATCCGCGCGACGTCGTCGATGCTGTTGAACTTCACGATGCGATCGAGCACATCGCCGACGTCTTTCGAGTAGACGCGTCCCGTGAATCGAATCGCCACCGACGAGTAGAGCGCCTCGCCTTTCTGCAGCCGATAGACGGCGAACGGTTCCGCGGAGGTCCGGTCGTACGTCAGCGACGGCTGGCTGGAAACGGCCACTGCTTCAGGTAGCGAAACTGTTGACGCAGCATGACCATCCGCGCCCGTACGCTCTTCCGGATCGTCTTCCGATTTCCGAACCTC
>JBAVBF010000524.1:0-6147 GCA_049586115.1 Thermoanaerobaculia bacterium
GTGAAGAAACCGCCGAAGTGAACCTGTCATCCTGAGCCGGCGACGCGCGGCGAAGGATCTCGAGTTACGCGAGCTGTGTTGAATCCATGGGTTTCAGCCGCAGTTGTGCATCTTGAGATCCTTCAGCCGCGCTTCGCCGGCTTCAGGATGACAAAGGAGCTTTGATCCAGGCGGGTGGGCAGAAACGATACGGACGGGATTCACTCATCGCGAACGACGGTGAGCACGAGCCGTTCACGCTCGGCGGTGACCTCGATCCGATCTCCGCGATCGAACCCGAGTTGTTGCAGCCACAAACCGGACATGCGAATGAAAGGGACGACCGTCTGTCTTCGGTGATAGCCGCTGCTCTCCCGATACATCGCCGCAACAACCAACTCACGCTTCCCGTCCCTGCCGCCACGCCTGCTCGGGCGGCGGTCGTCGGATATGCCGAAGGTTCCTCCCGTCGATTGGTCCTTCTTCTTCCTGCCATTCATGTTTGGTCCCTCCAACTGCCATTGCGTCGTCTAGCTTCGCCATCACCATGGAGTCCCGCGATACACAACTTAAGATGGTTGTATCTTGCCACAACTTCAGCGTGGAATGCAACTGTGCAAACTGCCGCTGAGCTGTTTGGCAATTCCCTGCGTCGGGTGCGTAACGGACGTGGGCTTTCTCAGGAAGCACTCGCCGATGCGACAGGCCTGAGCACGAATTTTGTAGGCGAGATGGAACGCGGACTGAAGGCGCCTGGTCTAGGCGTTATCGTTCGGCTTGCACGTGCATTAGATGTTAGCGTTCACGAACTTCTGGTCGATTTCACTAATACCGCGATTCGACACCTGAAGGTCTGACGTATCCCTCGGCGTATTGTAGGTCTCCAGGCCACCGGCGAAGTCAGGAGCCCCGTCGAATCGCAGCGTCTCGATGATGACAAGGTTACAGAACGTTGCACGTAACATTGGATCTCCGGTTTGAACACGGATGAACGATTCGGCCAGCTTATCTTTTTAGCCACAGATGTCCGGCCTTCGGTTGCTCCAGAACGTACTCCATTTTGTTTTCGAAGATCCGATACAGTAATTCCGACACTTGGCCTAGCGTGTCCGTTACCATTGCACCGACGACGCCTATTTGAAACTCCACGAGCCTGCGAAGCGGGTGGGACGTCGCGGTTGCATGTCGTTTCCCGGCTGTCCAGTGAAGGGCCGCTGTCGATCACGCAACTGACGGAAGGCGCCGCAGTGACGCGGCAGGCGGTGACGAAACATCTCGGCGTGCTCGCGTCCGCGGGAGTGGTCCACGACTTCCGAAAGGGTCGCGAGCGCGTCTGGCAGTTGAAGACCCAACAACTGGAAGCCGCCCGGCGCGCACTCGACTCGATCTCGAAACAGTGGGATGAGGCGCTGGAGCGATTGCGGCAAATGGTCGAAGAGTGAGGCGGCGAGGACGCCGATTCAGCCGACGGGACTTCAGCGTTCCTCGATCAATCTGACGGGGCCGGTCATGCCGGCCCGCTCTCTCCAACGCTCCTCGTTTACGCCGAACAGGAGGAGCCACACGATCAGCGATACCCCTCCGAGGACTGCGACGGCGCTCACGTCGGGCAATAGTCGATAGCCGAGCGGCTGCCAGAGCCAGGTCAGCCAACCCAAACCGCCGAGCGCAGACAACACGCCGAGAATCCGAGGCAGGAATGTCGATCGGAAGATGAGATACCCCTTCAGAAGGGCATTGAAGCCGAAAAAGACCATCGCGACGCCGGCGCCGTGCTCGTTCACTTTGAGACAAAGGAGTGCCAGCGCCTCGACCTGTGGCGGCGTAAAGGCGCTGAGGTAATGACCGCCCAGCACGAACACTGGCGCGAGATAAAAGAGCCGGCTGATGGTCTTGACGGCACACGCGATCAGGCTCATGGCCGCGGCGAGCAGGGAGATGCTTCTTCCGGCCGGCTTGAGCAGATCGTAAAAGAAAACGGTGATCGCAACATTGCACGCCAGTTCCACGAGATAGAACAGGAAGCCCAGCTGAAACAGATTCTTATGCACGAGAATGTTCGTTGCCGTGGCCGCGGCATCGCCATCGACAATGATCCTGCCCGCGACGAATATCTGTGCGAATAGACCCATCAGGATTGTGAGGAGATAAAAGACGCCGGCGATTCTAGCCGTACGACTTGGCGAACCTTCGATTGATTTCATCATTCTTCCCTTCATGACACTCGTTTCAATCCCTGCTTTGCGTCCTTGTCCTCGGGATGGAGGCGGAGAGCCTCCTGAAAATGTCCTCGGGCCTCAGCATTCTTTCCCTGCTTCTCATCGATGACGCCGAGCCAATAGTGCGCGCGGTAAAGCGGCGGATCGTCACCAGCCGGCCTGTGCGCAAGATATTTCTGCAGCGCCTGTTCGCCCCGGACGACGTTCAATCCGGACAGACCGGCCAGATGTCCGATCTGAAAGTGTGCGGGCATATAGCCGGCGTCGACATGCAACGCCGCATCGAACTCGGCGGACGCGCCCTGGTAATTCTTCTCATTGAGCATGAGATAGATGCCGTACCAGTAATGCGGCTTCGGTGAATTCGGATTCTCGCGCGCGGCAGCGGCATACTCGGCTCGTACGGTGTTCGCATCCTTCTTCGTCGCGGCGATCTCGGCAAAGGCGCGATGCCCGAGCATTGCGTCGCGTTTTCGGATCTCGGCCGCTTGCTCGCGTGCCTTGTCGATGTCGCCGCCCATGACGCCGGGGACCATGAGATTGAACTCCAGGACACCGAGGCGGGCGTCGATGTAATTAGGGTCGAGCGTTACGGCGGTCTCGAATTCGGTTCCGGCCTTGTGGGCCAGCGACATCATCCGGAACATGCCTGAATTCTGAGCGACGGCGCCATACGCATTGGCGAGCCAGAAGTGGCGCACGGCATCCTTTGGCTTCGCCGCGACCGCCTTTTCCAGGACGTCTACCGCTTTTTCTGCCTGAGCGGAATTCATGAGCGACCTGGCCTGATCGATGACCGGGTCGGCGGATTGGGCGGCGAGTGGCAGAGTGGTTACGAGCCCTAACAGGGCAAGCATGGCAATTCGCATTTCGGGATTTCTCCTATCGGATGGTCGTGCGGAGACGGAAACTGCGCGGCTCTTGAGCGTGGATTCATTGGGTTATCGCGGCCCGCCTCGTCGCAAGATCCACAGTCCGCGTACTGAGAGGATGCCGGCGAAGAGCGAGGTCACGCCGAGCGCGATGGTCGTCCAGATGAAGAACAAGGCTCCTTCGCCGGACCGGGACATCGCGCCGCCGAGACCCTTCCCAATGGCCATGTGGAGGATGGGGACAAGCATCCCGAGGAGGAGGGAGCCAAGGAGGGTAATGACGTACCCGGATCGCCGTTCCGCGAGCAGCAGCGTTCCGGACAGCCAGATGACAGAGGTGGGGACAGCAGTGAGATTCGAGAGCCCTCCCTTTTCAAATCCACGGAGGATGTCTCCCGCCAGATGAAGTGTGAAAAAGAGGATGGAGAGCAGAGACGCGACGGTTAACAGGACGCTGTGTTTCATTGAGTAGTTCCTCGCTGACGACGGCCGAGTATCGGGGAGAACGACGACTCATGAAGGCGCATGCGACAAACGACGGTTCCTGGTGACTGAGATGCGGCGGGACTCGATGAAACGCGGAACCCAGGCCGGCGGGCGCCACAAGCCGATCACTGGCGAGCCCGTTCGCAACATTCACTACGGAGTAAGCGGCTCGACGACATGGTTCCGTGGACGAGTGAAATCCGGAATGAAAAGCATCACCGCTCCTGCAATGTTTACGAAGGGCTGGCAGCGTCTTGCCGTCGCTCTTGCGCTGGCGCTTGCAGTCGCGCGCTTGCTGCGGTCTTCGTGGACGACCGGAGTGGCGCCACTGCTGTTCCGCACTGTGACACTCGGACTGGTTGCGGTCCTCGTATTCGGATTATTCGAGCGGTGGCCGAAGCGGCTACCACCCTCGGTTGCGCGCTGGGTGCTCCAGGTGGTCGGAGTCGGCTTGGCCATGCCGATCACCACGCTGACGATCTATGTTCTCTCGACGAAATACGGAGCGCCGCCGTTCTGGCTGGACAAGGAGCGGAGGGACGGTTTCATGATGCTGACCTTCCTCAGCATCCTCCTCGCGCCCTGGACTGCGCTCGGCGCGCTGCTGCGGCAGAAGGAGGCGTTCGCGAGGCATCAGGCGCTCGCCTTCGGTCTGGAGCGCAGTGAGCTCGAACGCCAGGCGCTCGACGCGCGCCTTCATCTGCTGCAGGCGCAAGTCGCGCCGCATTTTCTCTTCAACACGCTGGCAAACGTGCAGGCCCTGGTCGACGCCGGCTCGCCACACGCCTCGGCGGTCCTGCGAAGTCTCACTGCGTATCTTCGCGCCGCCGTCCCGCAACTCGATCAGCCCGCTGCGACGCTCGGCCGCGAGTTGCAGCTCGTCGAGGCGTACCTCGAGCTGATGCACATGCGCATCCCCGATCGCCTCCAGTACGAGTTGCATGTCGACGAATTGGCGCTCGCGTTGCGTTGCCCGCCGACGACACTTCTGACGCTCGTGGAAAATGCCGTCCGCCACGGTATCGACCCGAGTGAAGAGGGAGGACGCATCGACATTTCCATCAACATCGCCGGCTATCGCTGCGTGATCCGCGTGACCGACAGCGGCGTCGGAATGCGGCAGAACGATGAAGGAGGGGGAACAGGTCTCGGATCGTTACGCGAACGTCTGCAACTCGTCTTCGATGGCGATGCGCAGCTCCGCATCACGCCGCACGAACCGCGCGGAGTTTGTGCGGAGGTGGAGTTCCCGGCCCGATGACGCATCCGACCGCTTTGATCGCCGACGATGAGCCGCTGCTGCGCGACGCGCTTCGGCGCCAGCTCGGGCAGGCCTGGCCGGAGCTCGGGATCGTCGCCGAGGCGCGCAATGGCCGCGAAGCCATCGCGATGTTCGATGCGAAGCGGCCGGATATCTGTTTCCTCGACGTGCACATGCCCGGACTCTCCGGAGTCGATGCCGCGAACCATATCGGCCGCCGCGCACATCTCGTGTTCGTCACCGCGTATGACCACTACGCCGTGCAGGCGTTCGCGCAAGGGGCGCTCGATTACCTGCTCAAGCCGGTCGAACCGGCGCGGCTCGCGGAGACGGTGATTCGGCTCAAGGAGCGCATCGATACCGCGCGTCCGGCGGTGAATACCGGCGCGCTGCTGCAACAGCTCACGGCGCAACTGGCGACGCTGCAGAACTCCAGGGCGGCTCCGCCGCTGCGCTGGATTCGCGCGCAGTCGGGCCAGACGTTGCGCCTGATCCCGGTCGACGCCGTCGACTATCTGCGCTCGGACGCGAAATACACGCTCGTGGCCTGGCGCGACGAAGCCAACCATCCCGCCGAGGCGACTGTCCGCATTCCGCTGAAGGAGTTGCTCGCCCAACTCGATCCCGGTCAATTCGCGCAGGTCCACCGATCGGTCGTCGTCAACCTCCGCGCCGTCAGCCACGTCCGCCGCCACGACAACGAGACCGCCGAGATTCATCTGAACGGCCGCAAGGAAGTGCTGCCGGTCAGCAGGAGTTTTGTGCACCTGTTCCGGCAGATGTGATGACGGAGAGGCCGTGTTGCGCGTTTTATCGAACGTCGCCTTTGGCGGTTCGGCGTGCGGCTCACCGTGGCATCGCGCGAGCTCGATTTTCAGGCTCTCTTCTCCGCGCGCCATCGCCCAGCGGTGGTTGGCGGCGAAGATTGGTTTGAGGATTGGGGAGAAGAATTTCAGTAGCGTCTTTTGGCGCGGATGTGCCAGTCGTATGTGATGTCGACGCTGTCCGCATCCTCCGTCAGTGTCCATTCGCCTCGGCCGACGAAGTCGCCGAAGGCTTCGATGATGAAGCCGTCTGATTTTGTTTCGGTGACGCGGAAGCTCCAGCGGAGCGTGTAGGGGAGCCAGCCTTTTGTGTAGAGCTCGATGATGTCGCCGCGCTTCTTCACGTCGATGTAGACCGAGGGCCACCGGCGCGGCAGGTCCTCGGCGTCGCTGAGGATGTCGATGATCTCGACGACCGTGCCGGGGAGGCGCCGTGGGTGATGAAGTGATAGTCGTTGAACATGTGTGGTTCTACGTTGGCGCCTCGGCAGCAGATTTTGTCATCC
>JBAVBF010000525.1:0-5679 GCA_049586115.1 Thermoanaerobaculia bacterium
GACGGGAGTGATCTGGTTGATGGTGACCAGCGGCGTGGTGTCGTTCGCTTTGACGAGATTGCCCATTTGCACCTGCACGCTGCCGGTGCGGCCATCCATCGGCGAACGGATTTCGCAGTACGCGAGTTGCAACTGCGCGTTCTGCACCGCAGCGCGGTCTGCTGCGACGACGGCGCGCGCGGCCTCGGCGCCGGACCTGAACTTGTCGTACTCCTCGCGGGTCACGTAGTCCTTCTTGACCAGTTCCGCATAGCGCGTGGCTTCGGATTCCGCATTCCGCGCCTGCGCTTCATCGCGAGACAGATTCGCTTCGGCCTGCGCGAGCGCGGCTTCATACGGACGCGGATCGATCGTGAAGAGGCGCTGACCTTTGTGGACGTCGTCGCCCTCGCGGAACCACACGCGCTGAAGCTGGCCGGCCACAAGTGCACGGACCTGGACGGTAGAAATCGGCTGAACGCTGCCGATCGCTTTCACCTGCACGGGGATGTTGCGCTGTTCGGCGACGGCGACGGTGACGGGAACGCGCTCCTCGCGGACTTTTTCTTTTTTTTCGGCGCAGCCGAGGATGCTGGCGGCGATCGCGGCGCAGGCTGCGGCGCGAAGGCCGGTGGACTTCATTCGAATCATCGTGATCACTTTCCTTGCGATGCGGCGGCGCGCGTCAGCGTGCCGGTGTCGTGTGCGAGTTGTGCAACTGAGAGGAACCAGTCCGTGCGGGCCTGAACTTCCTCGGCGCGCGCATTTTCGAGCGCGGCCTGAGCCGTGAGCAGATCGAGGATATTGCCGATGCCGGCGCGGTAGCGGCCACTGGCGACTTCGACCGATTCAGTCGCGTCGCGAAGAAGATCGCGGCTCGTGGCCACGCGCTGCATCGCAGTCTGCAACGCGTAGTAGCTCGTCCAGACCTGAAGTCCGACCTGCTGCTCGACGTTGCGCGCGTTCTCGGCGGCGAGCTGCGTCTCGAGCTGCGCCGCGCGGATGTCATACGTGTTCCTGAACCCGGTGAAGAGCGGAACGCGCAGCGAGATGCCGGCCGAGTACGGCGTGAACCGGTTGTTGAGCCGGTTCGTGAAGATGTTGCCGACGCTTGCGCCGACGCCGACGGACGGCAATCCCTCGGAACGAACGACCTGCACGCGCTGCCGTGCGCGCTCAACCTCGGCGCGTGCAGCCGCGAGGTCGGGGCGCTCGGCGACCGCGCGCGTCATCAGCGATTCGACGGCGTCGCTGACCTGCTGCGCGGGCACGTCCTGCGGCAAGTCGCCGACGACGAACGGCGTCGATGCCGGCACGCCCATCAGCGTGGCGATCGTTCCCTGCAGCCGGCGAAGATTGCCCTCGATCGTTTCGGACGTCAGCTTCGCCTGCGAAAGCGCGGTGCGCGCTTGCAGCACGTCCGCGATCGTAGCCACGCCGGCGCGATGGCGCGCGTCCGCGGAGTCGAGGCTCGTCTGGCGCTCTTTGATGGTCGCTTCCTGTGCCGTCAACAAGGCCTTCGCGTCGAGGTAGTCGTAGTAGGCCTGCTCCACGCTGAGGATGACGTCCTGAATCGTTTGGTTGTGCGTGAAGCCGGACGCGATGAGCGTCTGCCGCGCTGCCTCGGCCGCCGCATTCCGTCCGCCGAAATCGAACAACAGGTAATCGAGCGTGAGGTTCGGACCGCTGAGTGTCGTGGCGGGGCTTGTGGTCGTGCTCGCGTTTGCGCGCGTCAGCGAGGCATCGAGGCCGACGGTCGGCAGGTAGGCCGAGCGAACACTGCCGAGGTTGGCCTCGGCGAGGCGCGCTTCGAGCCAGCTCGTGCGCGTGGCTGGGTTGTTCGAGAGCGCCAGGTCAATGATCTGCGCGAGCTCGAGCGGAACGCCGGCCGGCGGAAGGACGAGATCGTTCGGCGGCGGGACCTTTGGCGGAATCGCATTCGACGGCGGCGTCCACGCCGCGGACGGCGTTGCAGGAGTGCCGGCGCCGTGCGAGACGGGATCGACGACGTTGCCGATGTTGTGGATGCTCGCGCAGGAAGAGGCGAGAAAGAAAAGGACTAGTGCTGGAAAGGGCTGCGTGCGCATTGCGTAGATTGCTCGTACGATCGATTGCATCAAGTTGCAGAACTGGTTGAGGTTACAAAGCTGTGGCGTTCATTCGCCGATGGAAAAACGGCGCCACCTTTTTCGGTGGCGCCGTCCGAAAGAAGCGATGGAGAACAGCGGCTAGGATTTCTGCACGAACGCGCCGGCGATGGCGAGCGCGATACAGAGGAACAGCAGAGACAGCGGCGAGATCATCGGGATGTTCCCCGCGGGAATGACCGTAATCGTCGATGTGGCGGTGTTGTTCCCGGGGTTCGGATCAGGATTGGTCGCGGCCGCGCTGACGACGGCCGTGTTCGTGATCGGGCCCGGAGTCGACGGCAACAGGATCGTCAGCGTAAACGTCGCGCTCGCGCCGTTGGCGAGCGTGCCCGCGTTGCAGGTGACGACGGTCGTGCCGCTGCACGCACCGGCAGGCGTCGACGATTGCAGCGTGCTGCCGGCCGGGAGAGTGTCGGTCACTGTCACGGATGCGGCGGGATTCGGACCACCGTTCGTCACGACGATCGTGTAGGTCAGCGGCAGGCCGGTGCCATACGGACCCGGCGCAGGCGTCTTGGTGATCGACAGATCGGCGGTCGCCAGCGCGATCGTGGTGACAGCCGTTGAACTGTTGTTGCCGGAATTCGGATCGGTGGTTGCCGCCGTCACCGTGGCCGTGTTGCTGCTCGGTCCCACCGGCGCCGCCGCAGCGATCTGCACCACGATGGAGAATGTGGCCGACGTGCCGGCGGTAAGCGTGGCGATGGAACACGAGACGGTACCGGTCCCGCCCGAAGGTGGATTGGTGCAGGTGAAGGCAGGACCGGTTGGCTGCGACTCGGAGACGAAGGTCGTGTTCGGCGGAAGCGTGTCCATCATCGTCACGCTCGAAGCGTCGGAGGGTCCGTTATTCGTGACGTTGATGTTGTAGGTGAGGTTCGATCCGGCTGCTGCGGCGGCGGCAGCGGTCTTGACGATCGAGACGTCGGCGCTGCCCGTGCCGGTCGTCACGACGGACGATGTGTTGTTGCCCGGGTTCGGATCGGTGGTCGTCGTTGTGACGTTGGCTGTGTTCCCGATCGCGGCGCCGACCGCGACCGAATCGATGTGGACCGTGATCGAGAACGTAGCCGAGGTGGGAGCCATCGACGCGATCGTGCACGTCACGGTGCCGGTACCTCCCGGCTGCGGGTTGGTGCACGAGAAGACCGGGCCGGTCGATTGCGATTCGGAGACGAACGTGGTGTTCCCCGGAACGGCATCCGTCAACGAGACGTTGGCTGCATTCGAAGGACCGCTGTTCGTCAACACGATCGTGTAGGTGACGTTCGTTCCCGCGTCGGCGGTAGCCGGTCCGCTTTTGTTGACGGAAAGGTCCGCGCTCGCAGTGACGGTCGTGACCGCGGTCGCGCTGTTGTTGCTCGTGTTCGTATCCGCGTTCGTGCCGAAGACAGTGGCGGTGTTGGTCAAGGTTCCGGTGAATCCCGGATTGATGGTTGCCGTCAGCGTGAACTGTGCGCTCGCTCCCGAGGCGAGGGTCGCGAAAGAGCAGGTCACGCTCCCGGGGTTGCCTACGCCCGGATTGGTGCAGACCGCCGCCGGTCCTGTGTTCTGCACGATCGAAACGAACGTGGTACCCGCCGGCAACGGATCGTTGAGCGTCGCCGGGCTTTGATTGTCGGGACCGTTGTTGGTGGCGGTGATGGTCCACGAGATCGTGTTTCCCGCGAACGCTGCAGCCGGTCCGCTCTTCGTTACCGCGAGATCGCTCGTAACGACGATGAGCTGGGTCTGGCTGCTGTTGTTGTCAGGTTCGGGGTCCTCGGTCGTGGTGGATACGTGCGCGACATTGGTGAAGGAAGTTCCTGACGGCGTGTTCGGGGGAATGTGCCCCGTAAGAGTGAAGGTAGCGGTGGCGCCGGCGGCGAAGCTGATGATCGAGCAGGTGATGGTGGTTGTGCCGCTGCAAACGAACGTCGGTCCGCTGTTCTGCGTGAGGGAGACGAACGTCATTGTGCCGGGCAATGTGTCGGTGAGTGAGAAGCTGTCGGCTGCGTCGGGTCCGGAGTTGTTTACGGAGATCGAGTAGGAGACGTCGGTGTCAGGCGCCGCCGTGTCGGGGCCGACTTTCTGAACGCCGACGTCAGCCTGAGGAGAGGGAACGGTCACCGACGTCGAGCTGGAGTCGTTCTCGGGATTTGGATCGGGTATTTGCGATGAGATGCTGGCCGTATTGGTAAAGGTCGTACCCGGTGCCGTGGCCGGCGGGATGTGGGCAACGAAGGTGAAATTCGCGCTCGATCCTGCGGTGAAGTTTGCCAGCGTGCAGGTGATCGTTCCGTTCGTCCCGGCGGCGGGCACGCTGCTGCAGTCGAACGCGGGGCCGTTGTTCTGCGTCAGCATTACGAAGGTCATCCCCGCGGGCAGCGGATCGATCACCGATACCGAGGGCGCATCGTCCTCACCGAAGTTGAAGACGGTGACGTCGAATGAAACGTCGGTATCGGCGGCTGCGGTGGATGGTCCCATCTTCGAGACCGCAAGATCGGCTTCCTGCGCGAATGCCGCCGGCGCGAGTCCGGCGAACACGATGAAGGCGGCGGGCAAAAGGAGAAGAGTTCTTCTTTTCACCTCGGCAGATTACAGCAACTTATCGAGGGCTGTGTACTCGCGTCCCTGCGACTCCGCCACCGCTTTATAGGTGATCTGCCCGTCATAAACATTGACGCCCTCGGCCAATCCGGGATCGGCGATGGCGTCCTTGAATCCCTGCGAGGCCAGTTTTCGCGTGTACGGCAGCGTGGCGTTCGTGAGCGCGATCGTCGACGTCCGCGGCACCGCGCCGGGCATGTTGGCGACGCAGTAGTGGATGACACCGTCGACTTCGTAGACCGGATCGGAGTGCGTCGTGGCATGCGCGGTCTCGACGCAACCGCCCTGGTCGATGGCCACGTCGACGATGACGGAACCTTTCTTCATGCTGCGCACCATCTCGCGCGTCACGAGTTTCGGCGCCGAGGCGCCGGGAATCAGGACGCCGCCGATGAGCAGGTCGGCGCGTTTGCACGCTTCCGCGAGGTGCGCTCCGCTCGATGCCCAGGTCTGCACCGTGCCGCGGAAAATGTCATCGAGCTGGCGAAGACGATCGAGGTTGTTGTCGAGGATCGTCACGCGCGCGCCGAGGCCGACGGCCATCTTCGCGGCGTTCGTGCCGACCACGCCGCCGCCGATGATCACGACATCGCTCGGCAGCGTTCCCGGCACGCCGCCGAGGAGCACGCCGCGGCCGTTGTTCGGCTTGTGGAGGTAGTACGCGCCGACATGCACCGACATCCGTCCCGCAACTTCCGACATCGGCGTGAGCAGCGGCAACGTCCGTTTGCGCTCGTCCGTGATCGTTTCGTACGCGATGCCGGTGATTTTCTTTTTCAGCAGTGACGCGGTGAGATCGGGCACGGGCGCGAGGTGGAGGTACGTGAAGAGAAGCTGTCCATCCTTGAGGCGCGCCAAATCAGCGTCGATCGGCTCTTTGACCTTCACGATCATGTCCGATTGCTGGTAGACGTCATCCGCCGTGGAGAGGATCGTTGCGCCGGCGGCGGTGTACTCC
>JBAVBF010000526.1:0-19927 GCA_049586115.1 Thermoanaerobaculia bacterium
GTTCGCCACCGCACTCCAAAGCTTCGCGAAATGTGCCGAGGTCAACGCAAGCATCAAGGGTTGAGTGTTTCCGAGCGTTACCGGGATGGCGTCCGGAACTGCCCAAATGCTGTCGCGACGTGCGCACATGACGGCGCGAAGTGACTGGGTGCTCACGCCGGCTGCGATCACATCGAGCGACGGCGACTTTGTCCCGGCGAACCGTAACGGCAGATCGGCGATTGATTCCCGAGCTGTCAGCCGAGAAGTTGCCACTGTCGCGGAAGATGACGGCAGCGCGCCGCACGATCTCGTCGGCTCCCGGCGCGTTATCCGCTCTGCGAGACGCCGTTGCCGATCGGTTGGGTATGACTCACGAGTGCGTGGTGGTCGCTGTGACAAAGAATTCTTCGTCATCGCGCCACCGCGCTTGACTTTGTACAAGTGCGGACTCATCCTTTTGGTTCGGCAGAGGCGACCCTTGAGTCATGGGGTCCGGTTCCCGAGCCAGAGGCGGCGGTAGTACAGGGCCGTTCTCGAAAAGGGTACGTGCGGCCGGCACATCCTTGAGTCATGGGAGAGCTGGCTTGCAGTTGGAGTCGAGCGCTAGCTCCTCATTCCGTCCTCTTCCCTACATCTGTTCCCCCGAGGTTCGCGGCCTACGGGGGCAGGCGAGAGGGCGGTATGCGCCGTCAGCTCATGATGTGAACCTCGGAACGGCTCCGCTACGCGCATACGTTGGGGAAACCGTTCTCTTGCAATTGCCTTCGGGCAAGAAGGAGAAGTTATGTCTACCCAGCAGTCAGTGAATGAGAAGAGCGCCGCCGCGGCTGCGCAGGACCCGGCGGTCACGCCGGAATCGATCGTGGCGCAGCTCCGCACGGTGCGCCAGCAGATCCCGGATTTCGGATCGTTGTCGTCTGCCGACAGCCGTCCGTTGCAATCGGCCGCGCACGTTCACCCCGATTTCACGCAGGCGGCAATCAGCGCGATGGGGGCATCGGCCACAGTGCTGAGCGCCGTCGGCACCAACGCTGAGGACTTACAGCGCGAGATCGATACGGCCGGGCGCTGGGCCGTCGTGGAAGACGAGTTGCGGGCCATGCTGCGAGGCGTGATGGCAGCAAACCTGACGCGGCGCCACCGCATCGGCAAAACGGCGCTGCTCACGTACGCCGTCAGCCAGAAGCTGGTGCGGAGCCCGGATCACGCCGATCTGTTGCCGCACGTGGACGTCATGAATCGGATGAACCGCTTCGGAAGACGCAAGAAGAGAACGGTGCCGGCGCCACCCGCGCCCGTCCCGGCGACGCTTGTGCCGCAGATTTGAGGAAGTGAATGCAGTAGACCGGGCGCGCCGAAAGGCGCGCCCGTTTTTGGTGTGGCACCTCGCGACCATCCGCAGATGACGCAGATGGAAACCGCCTCCCGATCTTGCGGCCGCGCTGGCGTGGCCCGGCGTCATCGCGTAATGTCTGTGACGCACATGATGTTCTTACAGCGATGAACTACCACGATCACATCGTTCGCGACCCGCAGATCTGCGGCGGCGAGCCGGTCATCCGCGGCACGCGCGTGCTGCTGCGGACGCTGCTGGCCAGCCTTGCCGTCGGATGCAGCGAAGAAGACCTCCTCCGCAATTTTCCGGCATTAACGAGCCGCGACCTCAGGGCGGTGATCGCCTTCGCGGCTGCGTCGGCAGAAGAAGATCTCCCGGTGCCGGGCCTTCCCGAATTTCCGGGTGCTCCCGCAATCTGAATGCGGATTAAGCTCGACGAGAACATGCCGACCGATCTGGTCGCCGAGCTTCGAGCTCTTGGCCACGACGTAGAAGACGTTTACTCCGAAGGTCTTTCCGGACGCCGGACAGCGACATTTGGACTGCGGCGCAAGTCGAGAGCAGGCTGCTCGTCACATAGGACATCCGCTTCGGTGATGCGCGCATGTTCACGTTGGGCGCGCACGCCGGCTTTATGCTCGTCCGTCTGAAACGAGCCGAACTGCCGACGATC
The DNA here is from genome assembly GCA_049586115.1 of Thermoanaerobaculia bacterium. Classification (GTDB taxonomy): domain Bacteria; phylum Acidobacteriota; class Thermoanaerobaculia; order Gp7-AA8; family Gp7-AA8; genus JADGNZ01. Next base: position 1,992 of record JBAVBF010000526.1, read on the forward strand.
ATGACGAAGCTCCGAGAGGTGTTCGCGAATCCTGATGTTGAATCGTGGACCGGCTGTTTCATCGTAGTGGGAGATTTGAAAGTTCGCGTTCGGCGCCCGGAGTGACCAAGAACTACTCTGCCCCGAACATCTCTTCAAAGAGCGGGCGCGATTCTTCGAGACCCTCCTCGGTGAAAAGCACCGACTTCGCCTTACTGACCGGGTCCGAGATGAATCCCTTTTCGTGGAGGCGGCTCATCGCATCCCAATCGAAGCTTTTCCAGGTCCGCCACTGCTCATGCGTGCCGAGGTATAGAAGTGCGAGCACGGCGCGATCGATTTAGCGCCTGGAAGACGAAGATCCGACGCGATGTACCAGATGGATTACGTCACCGCGCCGAGGCGGCCGATCACAATACCGATCATCTCGAAATCAGGAGATTTAGGATCGAACTCAATCGGCAGGTATCTCGGATTCTGGCTTCGGAGAAGAAGCTGGCCGTGTTCCGAGATCACGCGCTTTACGAACGTGTCGCCATGCCACCGGCACGCGATGATTTTGCCGACGATTGGCTCCGAGGCAGCGGTTGCGTAAAGCGTGTCGTTGTCGGCAATGCCCGCCTCGATCATCGAATCTCCGAGTGCTCGAAGAACGTGCTGCATTTCGCTCCGGCGGAACGGGCTTGGTACGTCGACTTTTTGTACCGGCGGAGTATCGGCGACCATGTCTCCTCGGCCACGAGAGTTGGCCCGCGTAACGCCTGACGCAATGACGACGGCGTTCGGCTCATCGCGCGCATCGATCGTCGCCAGCTTCTTGTCGATCCACGTGCCGTGGCGGAGCAACTCTTCTTCGTCCCCCGGCGAGAACGTCATTGAATCGCCGTGGAGGTAGCCCACTGTGGTGCCAGTTGCCTTCGCGAGGAGCGCAAGACTCTGACGCGTGAGATTAACCTTCACCCCGTTCTCGATTTTGCTCAGATCGGACTTATCGATCTCGGTTTCCGCGCTGATTTCCGCGCGCGTTTTTCCGCTGGCCGCGATGGCCGCCGTAAGTCGAATTCTTCCGAGCTCCTCTGATCGCATGGCCGCTTGCGCGCGGTATCATGACTCACATAAGTTCCCTTGTTTCGCAGCGGGCAACGATCTGGTAGGGTCGGAACCCAACAAAACGATCGACAGTTGGAACTTGCATCAGCAAGAGGACGTTTCCTGAACCTATGGACCCGAACCAAATCGTGCATTCCGACCCTGAGATCGTCAGCGGAACTCCTGTTTTCGTCGGCACGCGCGTTCCCGCGCAGGCACTGCTCGATTACCTCGAGGGCGGCGAGACCATCGAAGAGTTCCTCGACGATTTTCCGAGCGTCTCTCGCGAGCAGGCAATCGCCTTTCTCGAAGAGGCCGGGCGCTCGCTCTTGGCGCGAATCGCGTGAGACGCGTCCTACTCGACGCCAACCTTCCTCGGAAACTCCGTCACGAGTTGCCTGAGTGCATCGTCCGCACGGCTCAGCAGGAGGGGTGGGGCGGTTTGAAGAACGGTCAGCTTCTCGGTACGGCGCAGACGAATTTCGACGTGCTCCTGAGCGGCGACGCGAATCTTCGCCATCAACAGAACCCGAAGCGGTTCGATATAGGAATCGTAGCTATCGAGACCGTGAGTCTCCGATTCCACGACATCATGCGAGCGATCGACGAGATTCGCGACGCCGTCGCGCGAGTAGCGCCGGGTGAGCTGATTGTGGTTCAAGTGCCGCGTCCCTTACGACGCCGATAAACGATTCGCAAGCCATCTGCGTAAATCTGCGGATCATTCAGCGGGAATCCGCATCCAGGTGGCACTTCTTGTACTTCTTCCCGCTGCCGCAGGGACCGGGATCATTTCGGCCCACCGAAGGTCTGATGAGAAGCGGCGGCTCAACGAACGGATCGTCTTCTTCGTCATCCAGCAGCGCGTCATCCAGGGCGGGGTGAGGAGCGGTAAGCGTGACCGCAATCGCGTCGTCTGGCGTGAACACGACGCGTTCCGGCTCTTCCTCGCCGAAGAGGTCGCGATGCTGTTCGTAGAACGGCAGAAATGCGCGCGCGAAGGCCGTCATGATCCGAAAGTCGCGTTCCGTCGGATCGATGATTCATGGCCCCGTCGACGCAGACCAACGTCGGATACGCCTTCGTTCCGCGACTGGCCATTGGTGTTCGCGAATCTCTCTCATCAGCGATGACGGCAGATCCTTTTTGCGTTCGAAGGAGAGCGAACGCATGACGATGCCCTCGGATTCATCGCCGCTATCAACTCCGATGTCGTCGTCGTTTTCCTCAGCTTCGACGCGCACGGCAAAGGAGAAGAAATCGCTCATCGACCGGAAGAGCGCGCGGCCTCGCAGAGCTCTTCGAACTGCTCATCGAGCTCCGGCACCGGCGCGACGACGACCGGAATTCCGCGGAACGCCCTCCGCAGCTCCCCGGCCATCTGTTCATCCGGTACGCGAATCCGCAACGGCCGCCGCGGCGGTTCCTCGATGGGATAAAGCATCGCTTCGTCGAGCGTCTCCGCGAGCGTCGTCGGCGCGTGCGGATCGATGGCCGTCGATCCAACGAGTACGCCGTCAGGCATTTCCATCCAGAGGATTACCTCCGGCTTGCCCTCAGGGATCTCGATCGGAAACGTGTAGCGGCCTCCGATCCACTCATGTTTCGGTGGGTGTTCACGGAAGACCCGAAAGGAGGGCATGGCTGCAGTTTGTACTGTGGCTGCACGCCGGTCAACGGCCGATGCGACGCGCTACTGTTCTTCGCGCAATTAATAACGCCTAGGTCGGCGTCACGAAGAGGCCGTGGACGCTCGCGACATCGCGCAGGGCGTGATCGAACGTGACGATCGTGGCGGCTCCCGCTTCGAGCGCGGTGGCCACATGCAATGCATCGAGTGCACGGATCGGAAGTTGACTGGACAGCAGGAACTGCTCGGCGCGGCGATGAACGGGAGGTGTGAGCTCCACGTGACGGCACGACGCCGTCAGCTTGATTGCCTCTCGATGGAGAGTTCTCGCCTGCAGAGGAGTGAGAATGCCCTCGCGCGTCCGGCGGCCAAGCGCCGAAGCCATTTCGGTCAGTGCTAAATCAGAGAGGATGACGCCCGAGGCGCCGAGGAGTGCCTCATTCAGTGACTCGCTTTCCGCTTCGTGAACGAACAGTTTGACGAGCGCGCTGGCGTCCAGGTACAGCGGCTCGATCCAGGCGATCTCTTTCGCCGCCGTCACAGTCGATCGTTCCGGTCGTCGATGACCGCTTGGGAAAGCGCCGCGTCGCGACGCTTCACAAGACGGCGTGTGCGCGACAGATCAGGAAAGCGTTGGTCGTCCTGTAGAGGAGCGAGTCGGGCCACAGGCCGGCCGTGCTCGGTGATCACGACCTCGCGGCCTTTCTTTACGTCATCGAGTAGATCGCTGAGATTTTGACGCGCTTCGCGTACGCCGGCTCGTCGCATGGGCGCATTGTGCCACATGTAGCACTTACTCGCCAGCCAAATATCGTGCGAGGTATACCGCCGTCCTGCTCTCGTTCGATTGCGCCACTTCCGAAGGCGGTCCGGCGACGACGACGTGTCCGCCTTCCTCGCCGGCGCCGGGGCCGATGTCGATGACCCAGTCGGAACCGGCGACTACGCGCATGTCGTGTTCGACCACGATGACCGTGTTGCCGGCGTCGACCAACCCGGAGAGTTGCGTCATCAGTTTTTCGACGTCCGCGGGATGTAGGCCGGTGGTGGGTTCGTCGAGGACGTAGAGCGTGTTGGCGCGGCCGATTCGTTGGAGCTCTGTCGCGAGTTTGATGCGCTGCGCTTCGCCGCCGGAGAGCTCGGTGGCGGGCTGGCCGAGGCGGATGTAGCCGAGGCCGACTTCGCGCAGGACGGAGAGGGCGCGATGGATGTGCGGCTCCTCGGCGAAAAAGTTCCACGCCGCGTCGACCGTCATGCCGAGGACCTCGGCGATGTTTTTGTCGTCGTACGTGATCTCGAGCGTCTTCGCGTTGTAGCGCGCGCCGTGGCACGTGGGGCACGGCGCGTAGACGCTCGGCAGGAAGAGCAGTTCCACCATCACGAAGCCTTCGCCCTCGCACGTCTCGCAGCGGCCTTTGGCGACGTTGAAGGAGAAGCGGCCGGCGTCGTAGTGGCGCGCGCGGGCGGCTTTCGTCGCGGCGAAGAGTTTGCGGACGTGATCGAAAAGGCCGGTGTACGTGGCGAGGTTCGATCGCGGCGTGCGTCCGATCGGTTTCTGATCGACGCGGACGAGCCGCTTGATCTGCTCCATGCCGGACACGATTTCGCCTCCGATCGTTTTGACGACCGGAGCGAGCGTGTCGGCTTCATCGACTTCGTCTTCGATCTCGTGTCCGAGGGCATCGGCGATGAGCTCGACGAGGACCTGGCTGACGAGGCTCGACTTGCCGGAGCCGGAGACGCCGGTGACGGTGGTGAAGACGCCGAGGGGGAACTCGGCAGCGAGGTCGTGAAGGTTGTTGCGAGTGACGCCTTCGAGACGCAGCCAGCCTTTTGGTACGCGGAGGTGGGGAGTTGGGTGTGGGGTGTGGGAGTACGCCGACTGTGCATCTTCCACCCCCCACCCCCTACTCCCCACTCCCTGACGAAACAGATGCGCACGTGTCTGCGAGGATTCGATCTTCGCGAGTCCTGCCGGCGGACCGCTGTAGAGAATCTCGCCTCCGTGCTCGCCGGCTCTCGGACCGACGTCGACGATCCAGTCGGCGTGGCGGATGACGTCCAGCTCGTGTTCGACGACGAAGAGCGAGTTGCCGGACGCTTTCAGTTTGTCCAGCGCGCGCAGCAGCGCCTCGGTGTCGGCAGGATGAAGTCCGGCCGACGGTTCGTCGAGCACGTAAACGACGCCGAAGAGATTCGAGCGGACTTGTGTCGCCAGTCGCAGCCGCTGCAGTTCGCCGGGGGAGAGCGTCGGCGTACTGCGTTCGAGCGAGAGATAGCCGAGGCCGAGGTCGAGGAGGATGTCGAGCCGGGCGCAGAGGTCGTAGGCGATCCGTTGCGTCACGATCGCTTTCTCCGGATGACCCGCGGACGCTTTCGATGCGGTGGTGCCGTCGGCGTAGGGGCGTGTCACCGTCGCCAATCGCGCCAGCGGCAGCGACGAAATCTCCGCGATGTCGTAGCCGGCGAACTTCACCGACAGCGATTCGCGACGCAGCCGTTTTCCATGACACAGCGGGCAATCGTCGCTGAGCATGTAACGCGCGGCGCGCTTCTTCATCAGCGCACTTTGCGTGTTCGCAAACGTGTGCAGCACGTGCCGCCGCGCGCTGGTGAAGGTGCCCATGTAGCTCGGCTCCTCCTTTTTCTTCAACGCACGCTGCGTCTCCTCGGGCGTGTAGCCGGCGTAGACGGGAACGGTCGGTTGGTCGTCGGTGAACAGTATCCAGTCGCGATCCTTTCGCGGCAGATCGCGCCACGGACGATCGACGTCGTAGCCGAGCGTGACGAGGATGTCGCGCAGATTCTGGCCATGCCACGCCGGCGGCCACGCCGCGACGGCGCGCTCGCGGATCGTGAGCGAATTGTCCGGCACCATCGACTGTTCTGTCACCGTGTACACGCGGCCGAGCCCATGGCACTCCGGACACGCGCCCTCGGGCGTATTCGGCGAGAACGACTCCGCGTACAGCAACGGCTGATTGCGCGGATAGTCGCCGGCGCGCGAGTAGAGCATTCGCAGCAGATTCGAAAGCGTCGTGACGCTGCCGACCGAGGAGCGCGTGGTCGGCGAGCCGCGCTGCTGCTGGAGCGCGACCGCGGGCGGAAGTCCGTCGATCTCATCGACCTCCGGCACCGCCATCTGATGAAAGAGCCGCCGCGCGTACGGCGACACCGATTCGAGATACCGCCGCTGCGCCTCGGCATACAACGTTCCGAACGCCAGCGACGACTTCCCCGAACCCGAGACGCCGGTGAAGACGACCAGCGAGTCGCGCGGAATGTCGACGTCGATGTTCTTGAGGTTGTGCTCGCGCGCTCCGCGCACGTGGACGAAACGATCGTGATGCTGTTCAGCCACACTGGGCGCGGTTCGGCTTCTGTGCCAGCGCCTTGATGGCATTCATCACGACGTCATCGCGCCGGTGACAAATCGCACAGAAGCCAGCCGCTGATGCCGTATCTTGTGGCGCAGTCCCTCGGTTTCAGACCTCGTCCGGCATCCCACAACGTAGCGAAGGAGCATTGATGTTTAAGGGAGTTCGTGTGTCCACGCTGTTCGTTTTTCTCGTCGCGGGAGCCGCATCCGCCGCGACGTTCACCGTCACCAATTCCAACGCGACCGGCCCTGGCTCGCTTGTCGATGCCATCAGCCAGGCGAACGCTACCGCCGGTCCGCACACGATCAACATCACAGCATCAGGCACCATGAGCGTGACCACGCCGCTGGTCCTGACGCAGTCGATGACCATCAACGGGCCGGTGGCGACGCCGCCGGTATTCACGATCGATGGCGGCAACGCGACGCGCCTGATTCAGGTTTCGGCATCCGCAGCGGGTCCGATGACGCTCAGCGGGATCACGCTCACGCACGGCCGGGTCGATTCGACGAAAGGCGGCGCGATCGACGTTCCCGCCGGGAGGACGCTCAACCTCACGAATTGCCTGGTCACGGCGAATTCGACGACGGGGACATCGTCTGCCGACACCTTTCTCTCGGCTGGCGGTGCAATCAGCACGGCTGGAACGTTGAACGTCCAGTTCTCCACCATTTCCAACAACGCCGCGACCGGCCCGGGCGGCGCGATCTACTCCGCGGCGACTGCCACGGTGTCGATCGCCAGCTCGCAGGTCCTTGGCAATCAGGCCACCAACTTCGCCGGCGCCATGTACTGCAGCGCGTCGGTTCTGATCACGATCACGAACACGACGTTCTTCAGCAACCAGTCCGGAACGGGAGGAAGCGGCGCCATCGGCTTCACGGATACGAAGGCAGTCATCAGCGGCTGCACGTTCTCCGGCAACTCGACGCTCGGCGCCGGCGGTGCGATGGTGACGAACTCCCGGACCGGCGCCACGATCGGCATCGAAAACTCCACGTTCAGCGGGAACTCGGCGGATTTCGCGGGCGCGTTCTATGCGCAAGGCGGTACGACAGATCTGCGCAACGTGACCATCACCGCGAATACCGCCCATCGCGCCGGCGGCGGATTCAACAACCCGGGCCACGTCATCCTGCTTCGAAACTCAATCGTCGCCGGTAACACCGTGACGATCCCCGGCGGCGCTGATTGCTCCGGACCGGTCGATTCAAATGGCTACAACCTGATTGGCGACACCAATGGCTGCACGGGTCTCATCGGCACCGACCTCACCGGAACGCCGGCCGCTCTCGCTCCGCTCAACATCAACGGCGGCCCGACACTGACACACCTTCCGTTCGCGTCCAGCCCGGCCTTCGAAGCCGGCAATCCCGCTGGGTGCCTCGGACTCAGCAGCGCGAACCTCACCGTCGATCAGCGCGGCTTGAGCCGTCCCTTTGGTCCGCGCTGCGACATCGGATCTGTCGAGTTGCAGGTGGCCGCGCCGATCGTTCCGCCACGGCATCGCGCCGCGCAGCATTGATATGTAGTCTGTTGCAGTACACCATAACGAGATGCCGCTTATGTTGAAGTAACCTTAAAGTTCCATTCTGCTCTACAATACGTGGAATGGATTTTCGTTATTGCGCGGAAGAACAGCACTTCAGCGGGTTCCGATTCGGCGGCGGTACCGTCGGAGCGATGACACTCGGCGACCGGATTCGTGCTGCAATCGAGGCGAAACATCTGTCGCAGGCCTGGGTCGCGGAGGAGGTCGGAATGACGCCCGCGGCCTTGAGCAACATCGTGACGGGCGTGACCAGGGATCCGAGTTTCTTCACCGTCCTGGCAATTGCCCGCGTGATCAAAGAGCCGCTCAGCGCGATCGTGGACGATCCTCGCATCTTCTGGACGAACGAGGAACTTGCGCGGCTGCGCGACACCGGCGAATGGCTGGTGAAACGCGTGAAGACCGAGCATGCCGGTACGGCGCTGGAGGTGCCGCCGCGGAGAAAGGGCCGCCCCGGGCCGAAGTTGATCCGCGGCAGCGTGGCCGCTACGTCCGGCGGCGAGATCTACCCGGATGCCTTCGAGTTGCCAAACCGGCGAATCCCGAAGCGATACAAGCAGCTCCATGCCGACGCCGTCTTCTCGGTCCAGGGCGAATCGATGACTGGCGAAAGCATTTTTCCCGGTGATCTGCTCTACGTCCACCGCACGCGCGACACAGCCGCGGCCATCGGCAGGATCGTGGTCTGTTCCGTTGACAACATGATCGTTGTGAAGCGCCTCACCACGCGCGGACGGAAGCTCGTTCTGCAAAGCGCGCATGATGGCCACAAGCCGATGACCGTCGACGAGGATTCGTCGCGATTCCGGCTTACGGGCATCGTCGTCGGAACCTCGAGAACGTAAGGACTCCACGCGTCGTAGATGAAGCAAGGGGACCAAACGCCAGTCGCCGAGGTCACGCCTCGGCATGAGGCAACGCGGCTGGCAGAAGTGCGATCGCAACGCGCCGCGATGCGATTCTGACGGCGGAGGCTACGACATGAACAAGCACAAATTTTCCGCCGAGGTTGCGCGTCAGGCGCGCGTCCCAAACGCTGCCGAACTCTTTCGCGACGCGGCGACGCTGCTTTGCGATCGCGCATACGGCGGCATCCTCGTGCAGGCCGACTGGACGCCGCTGACCTCGGACGACGACATCGTCCGGATCGATCTGCACGTAACCGGCGATTGCGCGGCGAGCGAGATCCCCGCCTATGTGGAACTGTTCTTCCACGACGCCTTTCTCCTCTTCAACATCGCGTCGCCCGGCTCGTTCGGCGGCGCGATCACGATCAGCGGCGGCGACTTTCGCGTAAACGATCTTTCATTCGACGCCGCGCCCTTCGCATGCGGCGCTCCATCGATTGCGCTCGCCGAGGTGGTGGCGTGGTATCCGCCGGAAACGACTCAGATCGCCTCGACGCCGATGCAGATCGTGCTCTTCCATCTGCTCCACATCGGTCGCGGAAATCACGACGAATGGATGCAGCGCGCGCGGCTGAACGAATGTCTGAAAGCGCTAGGCATGGACGAATCGATCGAGGAGATGCCGGTTCTTCATCCGATGCACGACGAGTCGCTCGACGACCGTGTCGATGATAGCGGGACTGACGTCGTCGATCGCGCGATGGTTCGCGTGCTCAAGGCGGTGCAAGACGCGGCGCTGAGTCGATGAACTGGAGCACGTTCATTTCTTCGCCGCGATCTCCGCCCGAAGCCGCTCTTCCTGTTCGCGCACTTCCGGCGTGAGCTCGTCGCCGAAGTCTTCCATCTCCATGATCGGACGAATCTCGAGATCGAAGTCGCCTCCCGCCGGATTCGGGCAACGCTTCGCCCAATCGATCGCTTCGTCCATCGACGCCACCTTCCACAGCCAGAACCCCGCGATCTGCTCGCTCGCCGGCGTGAACGGCCCGTTCACCACCGTCTTTTTTCCGTCGCCGAGATGGACGCGGACGCCTTTCGAAGTCGGATGGAGCCCTTCGCCAGCCTGCATGATCCCAGCCTTGACCAAGTCCTCGTTGTACCGCCCCATGTCCGTCAGCATCGCTTCATCATCCGGACCATGGCCGGACTCCGAATCCTTGTTCGCTTTGACGATCACCATCACTCGCATCGCGTTCTCCTTACCGTTCACGATCCACGGCGTGCCGAGGCGCTCGATGCACATTTCGAACCCCTCGGCCCAGAACGCCGGCTGGAAGGGCATGGTGATCCTGCCGCCCTCGGCCACGACGCCTGATCCTCCGACGACGCTGGCGACCTAAAGGCCTCGACCGAACTTCGCCTCGGCGAAGACCGCTTCCACGAGGACATTTCTCACGGGGAGATGATCCTAACTCGTGGCCCCGCTTCCACCCGGATGTCACCATCATCGCCGACGCCAACACTCTGGCCGCCCTCGCCTGCGCCGCCGCAAACTCCCCGACGCCATGCGGGCGGGGAAGGTGCGGGTGGAGGGGGAGCGGGGGGGCGCGGAGGTTTTGGGGCTGTTTCCGCCGCCGAAGGGGGCGGAGGGGTAGGGAATCGCCCGTTTAGGTCACTCCTATAGGTGTGAATGTAGATAACCTCTAGTTATCGCCGGCTAAGGCGGTGTTCCCTATCCCCTCACAATACCCCTCCTCGGATGCTTCTCCGTGATCCGCACTTTTAGCGCGGAGTCGGCGACTTGCGTGTACATCTCCGTCGTCGAGATGCTGCGGTGGCCGAGGAGGCGTTGGACGTAGCGGATGTCTACGCCTTCTTCGAGGAGGTAGGTGGCCACGGAGTGGCGGAACATGTGAGGGGTCACGCGGTCGCGGACTTCGCTGCGTTCGCCGTGGAGGCGGACCAGGCGGCGGATCATCTGGGGGCTGGCGGCGTCGCCGCGGGAGTTGACCAGGAAGGTTTCGGCGGTGGACGGGGCGCGGTCGCGGGCGGTGCGGTAGTCGCGGAGGAGGGACTTGATGTCGTCCGGGACGTAGACGCGGCGCTGGCGGTTGCCTTTGCCGATGATCGTGATCGTGCCGTCGTCGACGTCGACCGCCGCGTCGAGAAGGCTGGCCAGCTCGCTGACGCGCATGCCGGTGGCGAAGAGGAGCTCGGTGGCGACGTATGCGGTCAGGTCGGCGAAGGATGGTGGCTGGTCGTGGAGCAGGAGGCGTCGCAGATCGGCGCGGGCGATCACGCGCGGGAGGCGTTTCGGCATTCGGATGCGGATGCGCGCGCCGCGGAACGGGTCCTCGTCGACCTCGCCGTCTTCCTCGAGCCAGCGGAACATCGAGCGGAGCGTGGCCAGGTGGCGCTTCACGCTCGACTCCTTCAGCGTCCGCACGTCGAAGAGGTGGCGGACGTAGTTGTGGATCACGGTCTTGTCGCACGTGGCGACGGAGGCGCGCTTGCCGAGGAATTGGGTGAAGCCGGCGAGGTCCAGCTCGTAGGCGCGGGTGGTGTGGGGAGAGAGCTTCCGGATCGACTGGCAGTGACGGATGAATGCGGATGCCGCGTCTCGGAACAGCACGTCAGTACGACCTCCCAAAATTGGTGAGCGGCGCACCTTATCTGACGAAGGCGGCGGGAGCGACCGGAGTTACGGAGGGGTGGACGGCGCGGCGATCTCGTCCGGAAACGGATCGCGATCTGTGCGAAGAACAGCCGCCGAGTATCCTGCCGAGGTGGCCCATCGCAACGCCTCGGACTGGGAAGAGCTCGCGCGGCGCGAGCCGTACTTTCCGGTGCTGACAAGTGAAGGCGTTCGCGACGAGGCGTTTTTCGAGACGGGTGAGGCGGATATTGCACTTCTTCTTCCCTCGATCGCCTCACTCCTCGGGCGCAACGTTCCGCTCACCTCGGCGCTCGACTTCGGATGCGGCGCGGGCCGTCTCACCATTCCGCTGGCGCGGCAAGCGGTGCGTGCCGTCGCGTGCGACGTCGCGCCTTCGGTGCTCGAACATGCACGGAACAATGTCCGTGACGCGGCGCTGAGCAACGTTGCGTTTGTTGAAGCGCGCGAATTGGAGGGGCAGTTTGATTTCATCTGCTCGCTGTTGGTGTTTCAGCACATCCGTCCGGCGGAGGGTTACGGGATCATTCGAAATCTTCTCCGGCTTCTGACTCCGCACGGTGTCGCGGTTCTGCAGATCACGATGGAGCGATCCGGCGGCGGGCTGCATCGGCTCGCGCGGATGCGGCTCAAGCGCGGCGTGAATCGCGTCTTGTCGCACCGCATGCAGATGCCGGCGTGGATGCAGGTGAATGCATATGACGAGCGTGTTGTGGTTCGAGACGTCGCCGCAGCGGGCGCGGTTGTGATCGCGCGGCTAGGCAACGTACTTGTGATCGAAAATCAAGGCGCGAAATAGCCACGGATCGTCCGCGCCGTCAGTTGGGGCGACTTCAGCATCACGTGCACTTTGCGCCATTGATTGTGGCGGGCTAGGTCGGTGATCTGGTAGGTGATCGCGTATTGGGCGCGGAGGTCTTTTTCGATGTCGGCGTAGCGGGCCTGGAGGTTTTGTGCCGAGGCCGTGACGAGGAAGCCGCCGGTTTGGGATGCGAGATATTGCAGGCGATTGACGTCCTGCGGCTGGTCGTCGTTCACGCCGCTATCGTAGGCGATCACGTAGATCGGTACGCCGGACTCTTTCGTCAGCCGGTCGATCTCGTCGAACGATGTGATCGATGATGTATCGCCGCCATCGGTGAGGATGACGATGGCGCGCCGGGTCTTTTCGTCGCGCAGTTCGCGTTCAGCGCTATCGATGGCGTCGTAAAGCGCGGTGCGGCCCTCGGCCTGAAGTGATTTCACGACCTGCTCGATTGCGGCGCGGTCCGTCGTCAACTCCATCTCTCGCCGCGGACTGGTGCGGACCGAGTAGACCGCACAACGGTCACCAGATTTGAGCGTGCTCTCGACGAAATTGACGGCGGCGCGCGTGGCTTTCGGCATCTCGTAGGTCATGCTCGTCGATGCGTCGAGCAGCAACGCGATCGAGATCGGCTGATTGAACGCTTTGCCGATCTGCAGGATCTGTCCCTCGGTGCCGTTGTCGACGACTTTGAAGAGGGCCTGGTCGACGTCGTCGTGTGCGGTGCCGTTGCGGTCGACGACGGAGACGAAGAGCGGGACGGTACGGACTTCGAGCGCCTCGCGTTTCACGTCGCCGGCGGCGGACCAGAAGTCGGCCGCCTCGTCGCCGGACTTCGTGCGTGCCGTGAGCTGAACGCTCTTGTTCGCGAAGTGCTCGGCGGGAATCGTGAAGCGATACGGGAACTGCTCGACGGTGGCGATCTGCTTGCCGTCATCCCACGCGGAAACGCTGACGATCGGATCTTCGTCGGACGAGCTCACGTTCGCCTCGAAGATGCGGTTCTCGGCATCGACCGGAACTATTTTTACGTCCAGGGTCTGATGCCCTTTGTTGATCGTGGTCTGCCACTGAATCCGTTTTTGGTCCGCGGTCGCGGTGACGACAATCTTGTGCTCGACCGGCTGCGGACCGAAATCGACGGCGACATGCCACGGTGATCGGAGTGCTTCGACGATCTTCTGGCCATCGACCGTGACGGTAATGCGCGCGTCATCGAAGTCGGGAACGATCGTGAGGTCGATCGGGCCTTTGATGCCGGCGGGCGGCGTGATGTCTCGTCCGAGGATGAGCTGCGTTGGAGCCGCAGTTGCCGTGGTGGCGAGTAGGAGGGTGAGTGTGATTGCGAGTGGAAGAGTCGTGCTACGGCTTTGCTGGTGCTTCATAAATCCGCCGATATTCAAATCGGTTCCGGCTGACTGTCTTCACATAAAGCCGGGTCTCGGCAAACGGAATCGATTCGACAAATAAGTCCTCATCATCGATCGGCGTTTGAGCAATCCATTTGCCAACGGCATCTTCACCGGCGTTGTAGGCGGCGATCGCGAGCGTCGTGTTGCCGTGCTCTGCGGCGAGCTTTTGCGAGAACTCGGCGACACCGATGGCGATGTTCAACTTCGGTTCGAAAAGCTGTTCGCGCGTCGGCGGCGTCAAGCCCGCGCGCGTCGCGATCGACGCGACCTCGGCGGGCATGATCTGCATGATCCCGATGGCATCGGCGTTGGAGACGGTGGTCGGCTCGAAGCCGGTCTCCTGGCGAATGATCGAAGCGATGAGATATGGATCGATCTGGCGCTGCTCGGCCTCGGACTTGATGGTCTCCCAGTAGTTGAGCGGGAAGAGGATTTCCCAGAAGCGGTGCGGGATGCCGCTGCCGCCGTGGCGGACGAACTGGCGGAACTTGCGCTGCAGCACGTTGTTGGCGGAGAACGGCTCGCCGCCTTGGACGTAGAGATCGGCGAGCATGAACTGCATGCCGAGGTTGGTCGGGTTCGCGGCGGCGACGGATTTCATTTCGCGGGTCGCTTCGCGATAGAGGCCGAGCCAGGCCAGCTCGCGGACGGCGTCGAGTCGCGGCTCGTTGCCGGCGGCGAGTTGCGCGTCGACGTCGGGAAAGACGTTGCCGTTCGCGATCTCGTTCGGCGCGAGCAGCGGCTCGCCGATGATGGCGCGGGCGCGGTAGCTGAAGTAGCTGTAGGGATAAAGCGTCTCGAGCTGATGCAGCGCGTCGTCGCGGCCGGCGATGTCGCCGCGTCGTTCACGGATCTTGGCAGTCCAGAAAAGGGAGTTCGAGAGGTAGTCGCCGTCGGGAAACTGCTTCGCGTAGCGGTCGAACGTTTTGAGCGCATCGTCGAGGCGGCCGGCGAGGAAGTAGGTCCAGCCGAGCGTCCAGAGATTTTCGCCTTCGTTGCCGAGGGCACCGGCGGCGATGGCAGCTTCGAGATCGGCGGTGGCGAGGTCGTACTTCACCTCATCGGTGACGTAGTACTTCGCGCGCAGAACCTTGGCCTCGGTGGCTTCGCTGCTGGACGGATACTGCCTCTCGACCTGCTGCAGTCCGCCCAGAAAAAGCTTCGGCTGATTGGCGCGCCAGGCGGCGCGGGCGCGGGTCATGATGAGCGCCGGATCTTTGAGTTTGGCGCGATCGGTCTCGGCGAGCAGATCGGAGTAGCGCCGCGAGTTGAAGAGCGCGCGAAGACGGACCGCGCGAAAGGCGTTCGATGACGCCGACTCTTTCGGAAAACGCAGTGCGATGCGTTCGAGAAGATCGAACGCGCGTCCGTACCGATCGTTGCGTCCGAGTTTCTGCGCGATTGCCAGCTGATCGTCGAACGAAAGCGCGTCGAGCGGCGAGGGCGTGTATTGCGACACGTGGTCGTACGTGTCCTCGGTGAATCGCCCTTGCGTGAATTCGGTGAGGAGACGCATGCGCAGCGGATTGGCGAGATCCATCCGCCCCGCCCTAGCCAGCGATTTCGCGAGCCAGACGAAATCCTCTTCGGTCAGCGCGTCGATGGCGACGGCGTTTGCGGACTTGAACGCGTCGTCCGTGTTCGCGGCGTCGCCCGCGGCGGCGTAGAGCGCGGGAAGGCGCAGCCGCGCGATGGTGGCGGCGGAACTGGCGGGCGCGTCGTGAATGATCCGGATGGTGGTGAGGAGCGCATCGGCCCAGCGTTTGTCCGCGGCTTCGATGTCGAGCGCCCGCAGACGAAGCCACGGAGCAGCAAGCGGATCGGCATTCGCCGCCTGGCCGAGCAGCGGCAACGCCTCGGCGGTCCGCTTCTGATCGACGTAGAAAAGTGCGAGCAGGGCCAGGGCGCGGCCTTTGGTCTGCGCGTCAGGCGATTGCGTCAGTGTCTTCAGCCCCGTTTCGTAAAGATCGAGCTGATTGTTCGTCCGCAGCGAGCGCACTTCATCGAGCGTCGGCAGTTTCACCGGCTCGACGACGGCGACCGGAACCGGGGCGGGCGGAGGCGGGAGGGGTGCGGTGGTGGGCCGCGGCTGGGTGCAGGCAGCGAAACCAATCACGCCAAGAATGAAGAGCAATCGTTTTTCACTTCCCCCTTCACTCTTCACCCTTCTCTCTTCCGTCATCCCACCCTCCGCTTCATCACACCCTGCTCTTCGGTGAATCCGACACGCTGCAGGAACTCGGCGTGTTTGACGTCCGCGATCAACCAATTCAGCTCCAGTTTTTTCGCCAGCGACGCAAGTTCGTTCAGCATGACGCGGCCGATGCGTTTGCGGCGCAACTCTTCGGCAACGACGAGATCGACGACGCGGACGGCGTTGCCTTCGACGTCCATCGCGAGCACGGACACCAGCTCGCCGACGAGCTTGCCAAGAAGTCCGGCGCGAATGTCGGGCGACCCGCCGTGCTGCGCGGCGAAGGTGCGGACCGCGCCGGCATCGGCGGCTTCGATCGGGCGGACGAAGAGCTTTTGACCTTTCACGATGATGTCAACGGGCGTTTACAGCGTGGAGCGTATGGGACCGCAAATAGACTGCTGTCATGCTTTTACAGCATATCGCGGTCGGCCAAATAATTCTTGACAATCGAAGGACGCCAACTACACTGCCGCGTGTCCCCCCAACCAGCAATAAAACTATTTTTCTAAGAGTGTGATGATGAACGTGCAAGAAGCGATCGCCGATTTTCTGCAGCATGGGCAGGCAGTGCGGAATCTTTCCGATCGCACGATCCGCGCGTATCAGTCCGACCTGAGCCAGTTTCACGTGCATGTGGACGGCGCGAACATGGTCGACATCACGCCCGATCATCTCGAGCAATACCTCGACAAGCTGGGGACGGGACCGTATCGCGACACGTCGATCCGTCGCAAAGTGGCCGCGCTCAAAGTGTTCTTCCGCTACCTCGAGGAGAAGGGCATCTTCCACGAATCGCCGGCGCGCAAGCTGAAGATCCGCAAGCCGGTCGAGAACCGCGTCCCGACCGTGCTCTCCTCGCGCGAAGTGCGCGCGCTCCTCGCTGCACCGAAAGATCAGATCGGCGCGCTGTCGGGACTGCGCGATCACTCCGCGGGTGGCCGCAACCGCTACTTCTGCGCCATCCGCGACAACGTCATCCTTGAGTTGCTCTTCTCCACCGGCATCCGCATCGGCGAACTGGTGGCGCTGAACGTGACCGACGTCGGCGTCGAGAACAATCAGATCCACATCATCGGACGCGCCACTCGTGGCCGCACGGTGACGATTACCTCGCACGTGGTCATCGAAGCGCTGATGAGTTATCTCGACATGCGCGCCGACCGCAGCCTGACCACCGACGCCCTCTTCGTCGGCCGCTCGGGAACGCGCCTGACGATCTACTCGATCGAGAACATTTTCAAGAAGCACGTGCGCCTGGCCGAGATCAAACGCCACATCACGCCGCACTCGCTCCGCCACACGATGGCGGCCATGCTGGTCTCTTCCGGCGCCGACATCCGCGACGTCCAGGAAATCCTCGGGCACGCTTCGATCCTCTCGACGCAGGTCTACACCCGGCTGCCGATCCAGAAACGCCGCGCGAACACGGTCGCTGATCCCGCGCGGATTCTGGTCGAGCCGAGCGCGGCGCGGCTGTCGATCAAGAAGGTGTAGCTCGCCGGCACGCGTCGACTTGCTCAGTCGTCCCGAGCCTCACCAGCACAGACACTCTTGTCTGTGCTTTGGCAAGATGCAGCGACTGAAGCTGCTAACCCGCCGTGCTTTGACAGCTACGGCAACCTCTCCTCCGGCGTTCTTACCGGCGAACGGTTTCCGTCCTTGTCCACCGCGCGGACGCCCATGAAGACGTTGTCGATGGTGAAGTCTTTGAACGTGTACTTGGCGACGTTGCCGACGGGGATCACGCGCTCCCAATCGTCCACGGTCGTTTCGCGGATCACGATTTCGTAGCCGGCGAGATCGGCGTCGGTGCCCAGGTCCCAGCTCAGCGTCGTGTCGTTCGTGACGGCGCCGCTGGCTTTCACGTTCTTCGGCGCGGCGGGAGCGCAGGCGCCTGTGGTGAGCGCGACCGCGTTCACCGAGGCGACGAGGCGCATGTAATCGGCGGAGACGAATTGCGGCAGGTCGCCGTACTGCACGCCGTTCTCGACGCGCACGGTCTGGTGCTCGTGTCTGTAATCCTCGTTGGCCTCGCTGAAGCGGATGGCGGGGAAGCCTTTCTCGAAGAACGGCACGTGATCGCCGCCGCGTCCGAAGCGATCGAGGCGATAGATCAGCCGCGGCTTCACGTTTGGCAGGTAGAGGCGGACGCCGTCGCGAACGAAGCGCGCCCAATGCCGCGCCGAACCTTCGCCGGCGCCTTTCGGATTCGCGGAGAAGATGCGGATGGTGCGGTTGTCGACGTCGCCTTCCCCGCCGACCGTGCCGCCGACGATGTCGTTCGTGATCATCCCCTCCACGTTCCACTTCTTCGCGCCCGCTTCTTCCGCGAGGCCGCGCGATCCGAGGAGGCCCTGCTCTTCGCGCTGG
>JBAVBF010000527.1:0-8971 GCA_049586115.1 Thermoanaerobaculia bacterium
AGAGAGACGGAGCACGCGGAAAGGCGGAGAAAGCCTCTTCGCGTTCTCTCCCTCTCCGCGTCCTCCGCGTGACCGTTCTCTCTTGCGAGCGCGCTGCTGTCCCGAGTATGTTCGCCGCCATGAAAACTGCGCTGATCGCACTGTTCGTGTCCGTCGCTGCCTTCGCTGCTGACAAGCCGAAGCCTGTCGTTGCACCGACCGACTACAACGAGGTCTTTAAGGGACTGAAGTTTCGCGAGATCGGTCCGGCCGCGATGGGCGGGCGCATCGACGACTTCGCGGTCGTCGAGTCCAATCCGGACATCATTTACGTCGGCACCGCGGCCGGTGGCGTGTTTAAGACCACGAACGGTGGAATCACGTGGGACCCGATCTTTGACGATCAGCCGACGTCGAGCATCGGCGACGTCACGGTGGCGCCGTCCGATCCGTCGACCGTCTGGGTCGGCAGCGGTGAGGCGAACAATCGGCAGAGCGGGTCGTGGGGCAACGGCGTTTACAAATCGACTGACGCAGGCCGCACCTGGAAGCACATGGGCCTGAACAACTCCATGGCCATCGGACGGATCGTCATCTCCCCTGCCGATCCGAATGTCGTCTATGTCGCCGCCGGCGGCAATCTGTGGGGTGCGTCAAAGGATCGCGGCGTCTACAAATCGACGGACGGCGGCAAGACGTGGAGCAACGTCCTCTTCATCAATGACGACACCGGCGCGTCCGACATCGCCATCGATCCCGGCTCGCCCGGAACCTTGATTGCCGCGATGTATCAGCGGCGTCGCACCGTCTTCGGCTTCAACGGCAGCGGACCTGGTTCCGGTCTGTACAAAACGACCGACGGCGGCGCGACGTGGAAAAGAATCGAGAAGGGACTGCCGTGGGATCCCGACGCGAAGAAGGTTGCTGATGCCGATCCGCAGGCGGTGAAGGAGATCGGACGCATCGGCGTCAACTTCTATCGGCGCAATGCGAATGTCGTCTACGCGCTGATCGAGCACGCGAACGGCGGCATCTTTCGCAGCGATGACGGCGGCGAAACGTGGACGAAGCAGTCCGAAACGAATCCGCGCGGCAGCTATTACAGCCAGGTCATCATCGATCCGAACAACGACCAGCGCGTGTGGGTTCACGGCGCGCAGATGTACTACTCCGAGGATGCCGGGAAGACGTTCAAGACCAACCTCGTGCAGAAGATTCACGGCGACTATCACGCCATGTGGATCGATCCGCGCGATTCGAATCACATGCTCGCCGGCTCCGACGGCGGCATCTACGCGACGCACGATCGCGGGCGGAGCTGGGAATACCTCAACACCATCGCCATCGGGCAGTTCTACGAGATCGGACTCGACATGCAGCGGCCGTATCACATCTGCGGCGGCTTGCAGGACAACAACGTCTGGTGCGGACCTTCGGCGACGTTCGACACGCGCGGCATCGCCAACTCCGACTGGTTCACGGTCGGCGGCGGCGACGGTTTCTACGCGCAAATCGATCCGACCGATCCGAACACCGTCTACGCCGAGTCGCAGGACGGCAACCTGCTGCGGCGCAATCTGAAAACGCATGAATCTCGCTCGATCCGGCCTCCGGCCGCCGAGGGAGAGCGGCTGCGTTTTCAGTGGAACTCGCCGTTGGTCGTGTCGGCGTACGACAACAAGACGCTGTTCTACGGCGGCAATTACCTTTTCAAATCCACGGATCGCGGCGATTCCTGGACGCGCCTCGGCGGCGATCTAACGACGGGCGAAGATCGCGACAAGCTCCCGATCATGGGCCGCGTTCCCGACAGGAACACGATGTCGCGTCACGACGGCGTGCAGGCGTGGCCCGCGATTACGACGATCAGCGAGTCGCCAACGAATCGCGATCTGCTCTACGCCGGCACCGACGACGGCAACCTGCAGGTCACGCGCGACGGCGGCAAGACGTGGAAGAACGTCACGCCGAAGAAAGGCATCTACGTCAGCCGCGTCGTCGCGTCGCGCTTCCACGAGGGGACCGCGTACGCGACGCTCGACGGCCATCGGAGCAACGACTTCGGCGTCTACGTTTTCGTGACGAACGATTACGGCACGACCTGGAAGCCGATCCGCTCCGGCATCGATGATGACGCCGGAACTGTCCACGTTATCCGCGAGCATTTCCGCAATCCGAAGCTGCTCTTCCTCGGCACGGAGCGCGGGTTGTTCGTTTCGTACGATCAGGGAGGTCACTGGTCGCGGCTGAAACTCAACCTGCCGACGGTGCCGGTCGACGACATCGCCATCCATCCGCGCGACAACGATCTCGTCCTCGCCACCCACGGACGCTCGATCTGGATCCTCGACGACCTCGCACCGATCGAGCAGATGACGGAGGCGATTCCGTCCGAGGCGCTGCATCTGTTCGATGCGCGCCCGGCGACGGAATGGCGCATCGCCAATCGCGGCGGCGTCACCGGGCACAAAGCGTTCTTCGGACCGAATCCGCCGAACGGCGCGTCGATCACGTACTTCCTCAAGTCGAAGCCGGCCGACAAAGAGAAGGTGAAGATCAGCGTCATCAACAAGGACGGCAAAGTCATTCGCGAGATCGACGGCACTGGCGATGTGGGCATCAATCGCGTGACGTGGGATTTGCGCACGCGTTCGGTGAACGAAGCTCCGCGAGAACCCGAGGCCGCAACAGCCGGCGCGACCGCGGGCGGCGGCGTGACCGAGGCTGCGACGGAGCAGGCCAGCGAACAGGGTGGCGGCTTCGGTGGCTTTCAGGGCGCGATGCGCGTCGAGCCGGGCGAGTACACGGTGAACGTGGCGTCCGGAAAACTCGAGCAATCGACGAAAGTAATCGTCGAAGAAGATCCGCGCATCGAGATCAGCGCCGAGGACCGCGTCGCGCGTCGCCAGGCGCTGGATCAACTCGGGCGAATGGCTACCTCGGGCGCCGCAGCACGGCGTTCGATCACCGGACTGCGAACTGCGCTCAAGGATTACAAGAAAACGAAACTGCCCGAGAACATCCAGCAAGTTGCCGACGGTCTGCAGAAAAAGGTGGAAGAAACCTGCCTGAAACTCGGCACTCCCACGCAGTGCGGCCAACCTTCTCCCGGCCTCGGCTGGGCTGGTCCGCCGGTCGTCTACACGCCGCCCCCCGTCACGCAACGCATCACGCAACTCCTCGGCGGAATCGAAAACTACGCCGCCGCGCCAACCGCATGGCAGCTCGATCAAATCAAAGTGCTGCAAGGCCTGCTCAAGGACGCGACGTCCGAGGCGCAGACGATTTCGAAGACCGATCTCGAAGCGCTGAACAAGATGATGCGCGACGCGAACGTGCCGTACGTCTCCGTGCCGGTCGGCGGCGGAAGGCAACAGCCGTAATCATTCAGCCGCTGCATCCTCGAGAAGTGTGACGTTAATTGGCACCAATGACGAGGTACACGCCCTGCGCGCACGTGCGCACACCGGGTGTAGCAACGCTGCGCCATCGGTGCGCACCTGCGCACACAGGGTGCAGCAATGCTGCGCCATCAGTGCGCACGTGCACACTCACCGTGTAGCAATGCTGCGCCATCGAGGCGCACGTGCGCACTCACCGTGTAGCAATGCTGCACCATCGGTGCGCACGTGCGCACACACCGTGTAGCAATGCTGCACCATCGGTGCGCACGTGCGCACTCACCGCGTAGCGATGCTGCGCCTCGGTGCGGAAGTGCGCAGACACCGAGTTGCACTGCACGCCTTACACGCCGATCGCGTGCGGTAAGCCTCACATCATCAGTTGTTACACGGTTCAGATGACGCGGGACGCGGACGTGTCCTGCGGTGCTTCCGATGCCTTGCTGCCTTCTGAAGCCGCTAACGCGGAGCCAGCCAGCTAAACTGTCGCGATGTTCACGCTGACGCTGAAGGATTTCGAAGAAGTGCGCGCGCGCATCGCGCCGCACATCAAACACACGCCGTTGCTGACGTCGCGGCAATTGAGCGAGCTGACGGGATACGAAGTCCGGCTCAAAGCGGAGATGTTTCAGCGCGTCGGCTCGTACAAGATCCGCGGGCCGCTGAACAAATTCGCGCTGATGCCCGACGAGCAAAAGGCACGCGGCGTGGTCTGCTCCTCGGCCGGCAATCACGCGCAGGGCGTCGCGCTGGCAGCGAAGATTCACGGCATCCGCGCCGTCGTCTGCATGGCCGAAAACGCGACGCCCGCCAAAATCGCCGCAACCCGCGGCTACGGCGCCGAGGTCGTGCTGCACGGAACGATCTGGGACGAGGCGAACGAGAAAGCGAAAGAGCTCGTGCGCGATCAAGGACTCACCTACGTCCATCCCTTCGACGACGAACAACTCATCGCGGGACAGGGAACGCTCGGACTCGAAATCATCCAGGACTGGCCCGAGCTCGACGCCGTCATCGTCCCGATCGGCGGCGGCGGACTGATCTCTGGCGTTTCCATGGCGATGAAGAGCCACAATCCGAACATCAAAGTCATCGGTGTGGAGTCGAGCGATGGCCCCGCGATGAAGACGAGCCTCGAAGCCGGACACCTCGAAACGATCGACTGCAAAACGGTCATCGACGGCCTGCGCGTCCGCCGCGCCGGCGAGATCAACTTCTCCGTCGTGCAACGCTTCGTCGACGAAATCGTCGCGCTGCCCGACCGCGAAATCTTCGACGCCATGATCTGGATTATGGAACGCTGCAAACTCGTCGTCGAAGGCGCCGCGGCCGCGCCCGTCGCCGCGCTCCTGCGCGGACTGATCAAACTCCCGCCCGGCTCGCGCGTGGCCGTCGTCCTCTCCGGCGGCAACGTGAACCTCGACCAACTCCGCTCGCTGACGTGGAACTGACCGACGACCCGCGTTTCCTCCGCGGCATCGCCCTCTTCAACGACCGCGACTACCTCGAAGCCAGCGATTGCTTCGAGGAGCTGTTCTTCGAAGGCGTCCGCGACGAGCCCGACTTCATCCGCATCTTTCTTCAATTCAGCGTCGGCATCTTTCACGCGCAGACGGGACAGTGGCGTCCCGCGGTGGAGAGGATTGAGGAGGGGCTGCGGTTAGTCGCCTCGAATGTGAACGATCGTGGCTTGGACCTTTTCGCACTCGCGGGTGGAATGAGAATTGGGGCGACGGCTCTGCGGGAGAAACAGATCGCTTCGTGGCCGCGCATTGCGTTTCGCGCGCGATGAATTTTCACGCGGAGGCGCGGAGGCGCGGAGAAAAGAAGCCGGCTCTCTCCGCGTCTCCGCGGCTCCGCGTGATCAGAAGCTGTAGCGGTACTCCAGCGTCACCGTTGATCCGCCTGTGCGCGGATCGAATCCCGGGGCGAGACCGGGGCGGTCGCCGGAGACGCGGCAGTATTCGAGGCCGGCTCGGGAGTGTGGATTCGTTTCGTGCATCCAGGCGACGGTGACGGCGTGGCCGTGTTCGCGCGCGCCGTCGGGGACCGCGTGCGCGGCATTGTTCGTGGAGAAGTGTTCGAGGCGGCCGCTGAAACGTTCGTGGCCGTACTTGTAGGAGCCGAGCAAGTAGGCGGTATCGAAATCCATCGTAAAGCTGCCGCCGGGGAAGCCCACCTCGGTCGATCCACGCATCCACTCCCCAGCGACCGTGATCGGCGCTGTCGAACCAATCTCGAGGCCGACGATGTTGAAACGCGTCGCCCACGGCTCCTCGTTTTTCACCTTGACGGGAGAGATCGTGGCGCGATTGTCGATGTGCGTCACCTGGAGCATCGCGCGTTCGGGAAGCGAGATGCGGACGCGTTCCGCGTAGCCGTTCTTGCCGTCGAGATCCTCGCCGAAGGGACGGGTGGTCTCCGGTTCCGGCGTCGGCAGGTTTTCGTTGTACGCCGCGAGGTAATTTCCGAACGTCCAGCCGCGGCCCGCCAGGAGCGTGCCCATCGTGTCGTTGCCGCGAAACGCGGTCGCGCCGACGGTCACGTAAAACGACGGCGACCATTGCAGATCCGCGCCGATGGGGCGGACTTCCTGCGCCATCCACGAATTCAGCGCCGAGTAAGTGATCGTGTACTTCGACGTCCAGAGCGGATCGGTGTTCTCGCGGGAGGTCGGGAGCCAGAACTCGCCGGCGCGAACGCGGAAGTGATCGTTGAACACGTCCGCGTAGGCCTGAATGAGTCCGACGCGTTTTCCGGCGACGTGGCCGGACTGCTGGCGCCGCGCGACGCCGTCGGCGTGCACGAGAAACCACGACATCGGCGTCCAGTCAAAGCCGAGTTGCGCGTTGTACATGCTGACCAACTTGGTGTCGTTGACGGTATCGGCGCCGACGTCGAAGCGGCCGACGCCGCCCTGGAGCCACGACGGTTGCGCGTTCACATAGATCTCGCGCGCGGTGACGAAGCCATGAAGTTGAAACGACTGCGCGCCCGCGGTCGTGGTGACGGCGAAAAGAAGAATCGCGAGCGTTTTACGCATGGTGCAAATCATAGCCTCCCGAGGGTGTGTGCGGCAGACCCAAGCGCCGTCGCGCCGGCTACGGTGTGCGGGGATCGCGCCAAAGTCCAACTTCACGCTTGCCATAGTCGATGGTAACCAGAAATTTCGAGAGGATTCTGTTCCCGACGCGTGGCTCGGAGACATCGGCCAGCTTCACATCGAGGTTGCCGAGGTCCGATCCTGCGAGTTGAATGCGAGCGTGCGTCCGGCCGGCGGCGGAGCTGCCGCGCGGCAGGATCAGCGTGTCCGGCGAGGCTGTGTCGACAATGGCCGGAATCGTTTTTCCATCGACGAGAAGGTTTACGCGCGGCTCGGCGGCGAATCGGAAAATCGTCATCAGCTCGGGATGGATTCCTTCCTTCTGATACGTCAGCAGCCCCGAGGTGTAATCGATGGAGATCGCGCGATTGCCCCAGACGTCGGCGCCGATGATGCCGTCGGCAACCTTGTGCAGATCCATTTCGACGGGCGTGAAGCGAAGCGATTCTTTTTCGTTGAGCTGCAGCACGCGCTCGGCGGAACGCGGGCTCCGAGGAAGCGCGGCGGCGAATTGTTGATCGAGCGCCGTGCGCGCGTCCGCCGACGCGACGAGAAACTGTCCGCCACGGCCATCGATCGTCGCCGACGGGAGGAATAGGAGATTGTTGCGAATCACGAAGGAGAGATTCACCTCCTCCCCGATCGGCTCATTGGCCCACGGCAGCGTGGATGAGCACGACGCGAGAAGCAGTAGTGTCGCGATTGCGATGGCAAGCGTTTTCGAGTACATACCGGCGGCGCCGCGGAGGGTAACAGCACGGCGCGGAGGAAAAATGCTCAGCGAATTCAAGAACGAGCCGCTCACCGATTTTACGAAACCCGAGAACAAGGCGGCCATGGAAGCGGCGCTTGCCACCGTGCGCGCCGAGTTCGGCCGCGAGTATCCGGTCGTCATCGGCGGCGAGCGCATCACGGGTCTCGCTACGTACGAATCGATCAATCCGTCCCACAAGTCGCAACTCCTGGGCCGCTTCAACAAAGCGACCAAGCAACACGTCGAACATGCGCTCGACGCGGCGTGGAAAGCGTTCGAGTCGTGGAAGCGGCAGCCGGTCGACGTTCGCGCCGGACTGCTCGTCAAAACTGCCGACCTGATGCGGCAGCGCAAACACGAATTTTCCGCGACGATGGTCTACGAAGTGGGCAAAACGTGGCCGGAGGCCGACGCCGACACCGCCGAGGCAATCGACTTTTTGGAGTTTTACGCCAGAGAAGCGTATCGCTGGGGCGGCGAACAGCCGATCACGAAGATCGCCTCCGAGGACAACGCGCTGGTCTACGTCCCCCTCGGCGTCGGCGGCGTGATCCCGCCCTGGAACTTCCCGCTCGCCATCATGGCCGGCATGACCTCGGCCGGCGTCGTCACGGGCAACTGCATCGTGATGAAGCCATCGTCGGACGCGCCGTGGATCGCGTACCGCTTCTTCGCACTTCTCGAGGAAGCAGGCATGCCGCCGGGCGTCGTCAATTTCCTCAGCGGCTCCGGCGCGGAAGTCGGCGATCCGCTGGTGATGAGTCCGCGCCTGCGGTTCATTTCGTTCACGGGATCGAAGGAAGTGGGGTTGCACATCAACGAGGAAGCGGCAAAGACGCAGCCGGGCCAGCTGTGGATCAAGCGCGTGGTGGCGGAGATGGGCGGCAAGGACGCGATCATCGTCGACCGCGATTACAAGAATCTCGACGAGGCCGCGGCCGCCGTGGTGGCCTCGGCATTCGGATTCCAGGGCCAGAAGTGCTCGGCGTGTTCACGCCTTATCGTCGACGATGCGATCTACGACAAGTTCGTGCCGATGGTGGTCGAGAAGACGAAGGCCATTCGGATCGGCGCGCCGGAAGATGGCGCATCGCAGTTCGGCCCGGTCGTCAACGCCTCGGCGATGAAGAAGATCAAGGAGTACATCGACAAGGGCAAAGGCGAAGGCAAGCTTCTGGCCGGCGGCGAAGTGCGCGACGCGGAAGGGTTCTACGTCGAGCCGACGGTGATCGGCGACGTGGCGCCGGATGCGACGATCTCGCAGGAGGAGATTTTCGGACCGGTGCTGGCGGTGACGCGCGCGAAGGATTTCGACGACGCGCTGCGCATCGCGAACAACACGCAGTTCGGACTTACCGGCGCGGTGTTCACCGACGATGAGTCGAAACTCGATCGCGCCCGCGAGGAGTTTTTCGTCGGCAATCTTTATCTGAATCGCAAATGCACCGGTGCGCTGGTGGGCGTACATCCGTTCGGCGGATTCAATATGTCGGGGACCGATTCGAAAGCGGGCGGGCGCGATTACCTCGGGCTCTTTCTGCAGGCGAAGGCGATTTCGCGGAAGAAGGCGTCGGCGCCGCAGCCGGCGGGGGTTGGCGAGTAGCGCGAGGGCGAGATTCGTTCGAGCATCAGCAGCACAGACAAGAGTGTCTGTGCCACACTGATCCTGCCGACTTGCTCGAATGATCGTTGCGGGCAGAGCCGGTGTGGCACAGACACTCCTGTCTGTGCTGC
>JBAVBF010000528.1:0-6010 GCA_049586115.1 Thermoanaerobaculia bacterium
CGCCGAAACGATTCACGAGCAATCGACCGGAATCACCGTCACAGTCGAAGAGAACGGCCACTACGCGATCACTACCGCCGATCCGAACTGGGTCTTCACGGGAACGCTGCCGGCGTCCGCTTCGGCGCTGAAAACCGTCGCTGGTCATGACGGCATCGGCGACTTTGACGAGATCACCTTCACGTTCGGATCGCGCGAAGGTTCGATCCGCACGTATCCGAATCGCGCTGCCGTGCTGTTCACCGATCGCTACACGACCGCTTCCGCGAACGCTGACGGCTTCCCCAAGCTCTCTGTTTCGCCGGAGGTTCCGGGTCGGCTTTCGTTCCGCGGGAAGTGGTCGCAATTTCATTTCGACTTGTCAGGCGCCGAAGGTCCGTGGGTCTACTTCGACGACGCCGGACACTCGTTCATGCTTTCGCCCGCATCCGACTTCATGGTCGCGAATCTGAACCTCACCGACGATGACGAGATCGAGAGCCGCATCAGCCCGCGCATCAAAGACATCCCGCAAGGACTGGCGCATCGCACGCTGCTCGTCGTCGCCAACGGAATCAATCGCGCCTTCGACGCGTGGGGTCACGCGCTCACGGATTTCAATGACAAGAAGCGGCCCGCGAACGACGCCGATCCCTCGCTGGCCACGCTCGGCTACTGGACCGACAACGGCGCCGGCTACTACTACGACTGGGAGCCGTCGCTCGGCTACACCGGCACGCTGCTCGCGGTGAAGGACGAATTCGCCAACGCCGGTCTAGCGCTCGGCTACATGCAGATCGACAGCTGGTGGTATCCGAAAGGGGAGAACGGCGACTGGAACCGCATGACTGCGACCGGCAGCCAGGGAATCCAGCGTTACGAAGCGCATCCCGACATCTTCCCCAAAGGCCTCGGCGGATTTCAAAAGGACCTCGGCCTGCCGCTCATCACGCACGCGCGATGGATCGACGATAAGAGTCCGTATCGCGACAAGTACAAGATGTCGAACAACGTCATCATCGATCCCGCGTACTGGGCGACGGTCGGCACGAACCTGCGCGCGTGGGGCGTGTTTGGCTACGAGCAGGACTGGCTCGACGAACGCGCCACCGCCGCGTACAACCTCGACGATCAGAACGCGTTCATGGACGACATGGGCCGCATGAGCGAGACGTTCGGACTCTCGATGCAGTTCTGTATGGCAACGCCGCGCCATTTTCTACAGAGCACGAAGTACGACAACCTGACCACGATCCGCGTGAGCGAAGACGTCTTCACGCGCGACAAATGGGACCAGTTCTTCTACAGCTCGCGCCTCGCATCAGCCCTCGGCGTCTATCCCTTCACCGACGTTTTCGGCAGCAGCGAAAAAATCAGCACGCTGATCGCGACGCTCTCCGCCGGCATCGTCGGCGTCGGCGACCGCCTCGGCGAAGTCAACGCCGCGAACCTGCTGTATGCGGTCCGGCCCGACGGCATCATCGTCAAGCCCGACGCCCCGGCCGTCCCAACCGACGAAAGCATCCTCAACGACGCGCACAACGCCGGCGAGCCGCTCGTTTCGTACACGTACACAGATCACGGTCCGATGCGCGCGCTCTACATCTTCGCGCACCCGCGCACCGAGGACCGTACGTTCACGTTTACGCCGGAGAAGCTTGGACTCAGCGGCAAGGTCTACGTCTACAACTGGCTTGCGGATCGCGGCCGCCGCATCAACGGCGACGAGCCGTGGATGCAGACGATTCACGGCGATCCCTCGTACCTCGTCGCCGTTCCCATCGGCAAGTCCGGCATCGCCTTCCTCGGCGACGCCGGGAAGTTCGTCCCGCTGGGAAAAAAGCGCGTGAGCGAACTCTCCGACGACGGCGCCATCAACGCGACGATCGACTTCGCGGCAACGGAGCACTCGATCGTCGTCCATGGCTGGGCGCCGTCGATGCCCATGGCAGCCGCGATCGATGGACGCGTCGGCACCGTCACGTACGACGCCGATTCCGGCCGCTTCGACGTCGAAGTGTTTCCGGGCAACGCCGCGTCCGCCCGAATCCGTATCGCCAACGTCATCCGCAAGCATCCGATTCGAAATCTGCGACTCAGCGTCGATCGAGCACAGTAGCGGCGGAACGTGAAATCATGCCTCGGTGCTGATTGAGCAGGAGGCAACGAACGCGGTCGGCCGTAGCGACCGGCGGACTGTCTTCAGCGTTCTCGGCGCATTCGCCGTCAGCCGCGTCGCGATCGTCGTCCTGCTGATCGTCGGCTCGCAGATCACGTTTGTCGCGAAGGACTACAAGACCGTTTGGCGTACCGAGGTCTCGCTGGTGGGTGGGCGAGTGTGGCCGGAGATGCTGCGGATGATGATGGTCGGCGACGTGTGGTTTTACCGCCAGATCGCCGCCACCGGATATGAGCTTCCGACCGCCGACGCGAAGCCGAAGAACACCTGGGCATTTTTCCCGGGCTATCCGCTTCTCCTCAAAGCATTGGGAGGAACGAGCGACCGCTGGTTCTGGATCCTCGCTGTGATCGTATCGAACGGCGCACTGCTCGGGGCGCTCTTCGCCGTCGCTGCGGCCGCCCGCGCGATGGGCGCCTCGGACGATGACGCCGAACGCGCGGTCTGGTACATCGCGCTCTTTCCAACGAGCTATTTCTTTTCGCTGCCGATGACGGAGTCGCTCTTCCTTCTGCTGTCCGCCGGTGCGTTCCTCGCCGCCGCGCGACAACGTTGGCCCGTCGCCGGCATCCTTGGCGGACTGGCCGCCGCGACGCGCGTGATTGGAATCTGCCTGCTGCCCGTGCTCCTGCTGCTGCCGCTGCAACGACGCCAACGAATCTCGGCGCAGCAACTGTGGCTTCTAGCAATCCCGCTCGGAGTACTTGCGTTCGTCGCGTACCTCTACATCCACACCGGCGATCCGCTGGCCTTCATTCACGCGCAAACGCTGTGGGGCCGCTCCTCCGCGCCACGATTCGCGATGGCCTTCCCCAACACTGGCCTTGCGGTGAGCAAGCCATGGAACTTTGTCGCCCTCAACGCCGTCGCCGCACTATTCATGATGGCGGCAGGCGTCTGGTTTCTCATCCGCCGCCAGTGGTCGTACGCCGCGTACACGCTGCTGTCCGCCATCGTGCCGATGAGCTCCGGCTCGCTCCAGTCGATGGCCCGCTACGCCCTCGTCGACTTTCCCCTCTTCTACTTCCTCGCCGCCGTCGGACGAACCTCATCGCGCGACCGCACCATCACCGCCACCTTCGTCATCCTCCTCGGCTGGCTCGTAGCGCTCTTCACGCTCCGCGTCGACTTCGCGCTGGCGTGATCTTGACACCCCGCCGACGCGCCCGTAGGATGCGCCGTCCTCGGGAATGCCACCTGCACACCACAGGTTAGCGAGCGAGTTCCGACCGCGGGGTCGTAGTTCAGTTGGTTAGAACGCCGGCCTGTCACGCCGGAGGTCGCGGGTTCGAGCCCCGTCGGCCCCGCCAATCTAAACTGCAATTGTTGCAATAGTTTAGAATCAGGGAAATCGCCCACGTCCTCAATACGTACCCTTCGACGGAGAATCGAGATGAGACATGCTCACGATTTTCCGGCGTCACCTGAAGGCGTGCCCCCAAACCTCGCGGCGCTACCGCCGCTGTCAGTGTCCGATCTGGCTTGAAGGGACGCTCGGCCCTGAAGACGTTCCCCGAAGGTCGCTAAACCTCACCTCCTGGGACGCCGCGGAAGAATACGTCCGCGAGTCGAACCGCACCGGCAAGGTCGGCGGGACCACCATGAAGCCGATGCTCATCGCCGACGCAGTCGAGCTTTACCTGACCGATGTCACCGCCCGCCTTCGATCCTCGACGGTCCGCCTGCATCGGGTGCTGCTCCGCGACTCGCTCCTCGTATGGTGCGCGGACAAAGGCTATCGCTACCTGTCGGAGCTTGATGTGAAGGCACTCATCGAGTACCGCAGCTTGTGGCAGTTCGCGCCGCTCACCGCTCTCAAGAAGTTCGAGCGGCTGCGATCGTTCTTCCGCTTCTGCCATACGGCGAAGTGGATGTCAGAGAACCCGACGCTCGCGATCAAGGCTCCAAAGGCCGATACGCCGCCAACGTTGCCCTTCACGAATGAGGAAGTCGATCGGACGCTCGCTGCCGCAAAAGGCTTCCGTATCAGCGGGTCCTACGGCCGCGAGAACCCGATTCGCGTTCTCGCCTACCTGTACCTGCTCCGCTACTCCGGCCTTCGCATCTCCGACGCGACCTCTCTGCGAAAGGACCGCGTTACCGAAGATGACCGGCTTTTCCTCCACATGCAGCACAAAACTCGCGTTCCGGTGTACGTGCCGCTACCGCCAGTTGCGGTTCGCGCCCTACGCGCCGTAGCGGACATGTTTCCGGACCGCGAGTATTTCTTCTGGACGGGCACCGGCAAACTCGAAACCGCGGTCAAGAGCTGGAAGCGAACGCTCGCGCGCATCTTCCAACTTGCGAAGGTCGAAGGCGGCCACGCCCACCGTTTCCGCGACACGTTCGCGGTGGATCTCCTGTTGCACGACGTTCCTCTCGAAACCGTGGCCGAACTCCTCGGGCACCGTTCCATCAAGGTCACGGAACAGAGCTACGCGCCGTGGGTCAAGGCCCGGCAGGACAAACTTGAAGAAGCAGTGCGGCGGACATGGACGAACGAATCACCAGTTGCACGGCGTCGCCGCGGCGGCCTGAGGGAAGTGCACCTGGTGGCCCTTGGTATCACCTAGAATCGGTCACCTCGCCGCCTGCACGGTTTTCAATAGACCATGCGAGTCTGAAACGTCGTCCGTGGTACGTTTCTCTACGCTGGGTAGTGCTTGGAGTTCTAAGCACATCTCACCGTCCAAACAACATACGCTTTCGATCTGACGCTCATTTACAATTCCAGCCAAGAGGAATGATGGGATATGAACCTGTGGACCTATCGACTCATCCGGCTTTCACCCCAAATATCCTTTCGTCCAGACGCCTCCTAGTTGTCCCGTCGCAGGGCGAGAGGGGAACTAGCATCATCACGGGCCTTGAAGGGGAAATGCTCTATGAACATAGACAGGAAGGCGAGGCCATTTCCGCATCGCGCAGCGTGTTCGTCAGTAGAAGCAACCTTCCTTCAGCCGAAGACCGTTACCGTTCGAAGCTCTTCGGCAGGTCTCGTCCCCCGTGGATCGTCTCGCGCTGTCCGGGCGGTGAACCATTAGATAGCTCCATCCTCAATAACGACAGCTTAGTAGCTGCACTCAAAGCTACGGCCGACAGTTTGCCCGGCTTGTCATTGTACGGGTTCAATCAGACTGCCGAGATGGGATTACTGGCCAAACGGCTCGACATACCGTATTACGGAAATCCTAGCTTCGCCAAGAGATTTGGTGGCAAGATAGGTTTGGTGGAGTTACTCAAAGAGGCCGACATACCAAGCCTTGCAACATTCGAACTCCGTAATCCCAAGACTGATCTTACTAAGTGCGTCGAGTCGCTGAAAGAGCTCGGCTACGAGAAGTTCGTTGTAAAAGTCGATCGTTCTACGGGCGGGATGGGACACTTGGTTAGCAGCATTGGCGAGGCTCTAGCAAATAAGACTGCTGTTGAGCGCTTTGTTCCAAGAGAGTTCACGCCCGCCGAGGGCGCCATAGTTCAAGGCTGGATTGACAGCACGGACAGCGTCAGTTTGGCAACGTTTGTCGATTTTGATGGCCGCGTCTACTTCACTGGGGCACAGGTTCATCTACTAGGGGCGGAATCCATTCACGGTGCGATTGGCGCTCGACCGATCGAGCGGAAATATATTGCCCCCATGCTTAAGATAGGCGAAGCGCTCCAGCAAGCCTACAAGCGGCACGGCGCTTGGGGTCCACATACGATGGGCATGGTGTTTCCGGAACCGACGACATGTCACACGTTGGGCTTGACGGAAGGCGTGCCGCTGTGTATCGACGAAAATTCTCGACCGGGAGCATCGACGATATCTAAGGCGTGGATATTGAATCTGAGAGGAGGTAGGTATGGAAT
>JBAVBF010000529.1:0-2047 GCA_049586115.1 Thermoanaerobaculia bacterium
GAATTGCGAAATGGAGCCTCACCCTCGGCTGCGCTGCGCGATGCACAGCTTGCGCTCGCACATGGCGCCGATGCACGCAATCGTCATCCCGCCACGTGGGCGCCTGTCGAACTCCTGGGCTACACGAATGACGGTCCGGCAATTGCGAGAACAAGGAGCGAGTAATGTCTGTCACCAGCATTCAGTTCGTCGGATTATTTGTTGTAATGATGAATACCAGCGCAGGATTGCACATCCTGCTTCCCCATTTTCCGGGAACGCCGTTTGCCGAGCATGTCTCTGTCATTCAGTTTAGTCCGGCTCAAGTCGCGAGTTCCTCCTGGCCGGGCATTACGGCTTGTGGCCCGAATGGATCTCTGCGGTGCGCGCCGATCGACGTTGAAACTATTACCTTTTCAGGCGCCGTCGATCCAGCTCCTGTCGACATCATTGGCAATATCTCGCACCTGCGCTGTTGCTGCGCATCGATGACAGACATCCTGCCCAAGTACAAAGATCCGGCTGCCAGCGGGAAAGTCTCGGCTCATATTTTTGTAGATCGTGGAATCGCCGAGGCACTTACGGGCGATGACGGCCGCACGGACACGTGGGTGACGATGCACTCGTCGACGACCGGGATCACACTTCATGGTAGTTCGGGAGCGGGCTCCTTCAACATCGTCTTCACTCCGGGTGCGCAATTTACGATTACCAACACCACCACACCCGCACCGGATGCTCCTCCTCATTTTCGCGCGTACTACCTCATGGGAGTCGGCAGCAGTGACTGCACCCTGTTGCCGACGGATGGTCCACCCTGTGCCGCGCGAGCAGCGGGATGTCCCATTTCTAAGGTAACGAAGCAACCCGCCGTCAATCCCCGCCGGCGCGCTACAGCAGCGGCAACGACATTGCGGCCGGTACCGCTGTCGGTTGACCCGAACTGCTCCAACTCCCAGTGGCCGTAACCGCCGCCGTTACTTTGTTCTAGAATCCGCCATCCTAAAACGTGCAGAGGTGGCGATGGCTGAGCAGGGGCGGGTCCTGATCGTTGATGACAACGAGGCGGATCGGGCGTTGCTCGAGGCTCATCTGAGCCGGGACGGATTCGAGACCGAGGCCGCGGCGGACGGTGTCGATGCCTGGACGATGCTCGATGCGCAGCCGGACCGGTATGACCTCGTCCTGCTCGATCGGACCATGCCGCGGATGGACGGGCTCGAACTGCTGCGGCGGATGAAGAGCGATCATCGGTTTCTCATCCTGCCGGTCATTTTTCAGAGCGCATTGATCAGCCGCGAAGAGGTCATCGAAGGCATCCGCGCCGGGGCGTACTACTACCTGACCAAGCCCTACGACACCGAGATGCTGCTCAGCGTCGTGCGCACCGCGGCGACCGACCGCGCCGCCGCGCGCGAGTTGCAGAACCGCGTCAAGCGCGGCATGCAGGTTTTGCAGCTTCTCGACGAAGCGCACTTCACGTATCGAACGATCGAAGAGGCGCGCGGGCTGGCGGCCGTGCTCGCGACCGCCTGTCCGGATGCCGAGGCCACCGTGATCGGGCTTACGGAACTGCTGGTGAATGCGGTCGAGCACGGAAACCTCGGCATCACGTATGACGACAAGAGCGCGCTGCTTGCGGAAGGCGCATGGGCGCAGGAAGTAGCGCGGCGGCTGGAGTTGCCCGAGAACCGCGGCAAGCGCGTCGACGTTGAATTCTGCCGTGGCGACAACGAACTGCGCTTCACCATCCGCGATCGCGGCAACGGATTCGAATGGACGCGCTACTTCGAGATCGATCCACGCCGCGCTTTCGACCGGCATGGCCGCGGCATCATCATGGCGCGGCACGTCAGCTTCTCCTCGATCGAATATCGAGGGACAGGAAGCGAAGTCGTGGCCACCGTTCGTTGCGGTGCCGCCGCGTGAGCGCGACGCCCGGCCTGGCGCGGCGCCTCGGCGCGTTCGACGCCACCATGATCGTCATGGGCGGCATCATCGGCTCGGGCATTTTCATCAATCCGTACGTCGTGGCGCGCGCGGTTCACACGCCGGCGCTCATCATCGG
>JBAVBF010000530.1:0-3670 GCA_049586115.1 Thermoanaerobaculia bacterium
GGCGAAGCTCGTCCACGCGACCGGAGCTTCGGTCGTTCCGGAGATCGCGCCGAGGGCGATTGCGAGAAGGAGGTAGAGGTTCATACGAGCGAGCGCAAGGGTATCAAAACGAAACGCAGCGCATCACATTCCTTATAGCCGAGCTTGCAATAAGTACTTCTTGCTATTCATACGCAAACACAGCAGCATCATCGGGAGACGCGGAGCGCGATTAAAGGAGGCTCAATGAGAATACGAAACACCTTTCTGTTTTTCGCCGGGGTCATTCTCCTGACGATGGCTCCTGCTGCCATGGCTCAGGTGGAATGCATGCGGTGTCAGCTTTCAACGCCGCCGAAGTGTGTCCGTGCTTTCCATGCCTTTGGAAATCTCGGTTGTGTAGTCGATGAGACCGGCTGTCATCTCTTCGATGAGGAGTGCGGAGGTCCGAACGCGGCGACGGCGTTCGCTTCGGATTTCACGGTCGTATCCGTGGAAAGGACTGAAGTACCGCAGCAGCCTGCGCTCAGCGCGCAGCGCGTCGCGCTTGCAACGAAACCTACCGCAATTCCTGCTGTTCGCTGATCCTGCGCTCCGCGTCTCAAATTTGAAAAGGATTCACCCATGCCCGTCCTTTTTCTTCTCCTGGCCATTCTCACGGCGGACGCCGCGCCAGTAGCGAATGGAACGATTGCGGTAAGGATCAACGGCACAGCGCAGCCGGTCACGGTGTCGCTTCAGCTGCGCGACGGAGAGTCGTGGAAGGATGTCGGCTATCGATCGCTCCCGTCCTCGGTTCGTGCGGCTCAATTCGACAATTTGTCAGCCGGTGTTTACGAAGTTCTCGCTGCCGGAACGAGCGGCACGGAGCAATTCGCGACCAAGGTCGTGATCGGCGGTGGCGACAAGCGAACGGCGGCGATCGCGATCGATCCCATCCTGGTGACGGGCCGTGTGCGCATCGGCAGCAGTGACGTCGGGCCCGCCGTACTTTTCCTCCAGCAGAAGGAGTTTCACTGGCGCGGTTCCGTCGACGTCGATCCGGACGGAACGTTCCGCTTCACTCTTTGGCAGCGTGGACCGTATTTCTATTCCGTCCGCGCCGGGTCGATGACGACCTCTTTCACCAGCACGATCGATCTCAGCGGCGTCTCGCCGATCGCGTTTCCCATCGACATCCCTGACGGACATATCACCGGAACCGTGCGGGATGCGAAGAGCGGAAAGCCCGTCGGCGGCGTCTCGGTCACTCTGCAGACCGACGGCGCACGCGGATCGCACCACGTCAGCGTCACCACAGACGGCAACGGACGATTTGATTTCAGCGGATTGCCATTCGGACGACAGACGGTTCGCGCCATTTCGGGCGCCTATCTTGAACCGCTGCCGATCGTCTTCGACCTCGGTGCGTCGAACGATCGGCGCGAGCTCGACATCCGGCTTGATGCCGGCAGGACGATTTCGGTCAGCGTCACGGATGCCGGGAACCTTCCGGTCAGCAACGCCAACGTATTCACCGTCGTCGACGGCAGACGCCGTGCGCGGGCGACGACGAACGAGAAAGGATCAACGAACCTTGCTCTGCCGGAAGATGGGGCCGCGACTCTGTTTGTCATCCCGAACGAACGATCGTTCGGCGTAATGTGTCTCGATCATGCCGGTGGAAGCCAGGTTTCGCTGCATCTGCCGCCCGCGTCGTCGTCGCTCAGGATTCGCGCGCGAACGACTGACGACAAAGCGATGCCATCCTTCTCTCTCCTGATGCGCTACAACGGTGATCTCATGCCGCTCGAGATCTCCGACGAATTGACGGCCCTGCAGGGAGTGCGGCTCAACACGAACGAGGCAAGCGAGGTGTACCTGCAGAACATCCCTGCCGGCCGATACGAGTTCTGGCCCTTTCGCACGACGGAAGAAGCGGAATCGATCCTTGCCGCCGGCAACGCCGTGACGCCGCTCATTCAGGTCGATGTGCATCCCGGCGAGAACTCCGTCGTCGTGAAATTCGCGGCGCGTTGACTACCTGCCGGCCAGCGCGGCCAGACGGTTCAGGTTCACGTAGGTCTGGTGGCCGAGGAAGATGACGAGGGCGAAGTAGGCGATGGCGACGAAGACGCGTTGCGAGACGGTCACGTCGTAGAACGCTTTGTCGTCCTTCTCGCGGACGATCGAGAGATAGACCTGGAAGGCCACAAGCACCACGATCAGCAGCATCAGCGGATTGGGTTGCTTCACGACCTTGTAGACCAGGACGCCGCCGCCGAAGACCCACATCCATTTCGTCACGGCGGCGGAGATGCGTCCGCCATCGAGCATGCCGATCGGCAGCAGGTTGAGCAGGTTCACGGCGAAGCCGGCCGCGGCGATGGCCAAGTAGAGCGGCTGATCGGTCCACTTGTAGACCTGCAGGAAGACGAGCGAAGCGAACGCGCCGGCGACCGGTCCG
Source organism: Thermoanaerobaculia bacterium (assembly GCA_049586115.1). Taxonomy (GTDB): domain Bacteria; phylum Acidobacteriota; class Thermoanaerobaculia; order Gp7-AA8; family Gp7-AA8; genus JADGNZ01. The sequence goes on from JBAVBF010000530.1 coordinate 2,426, forward strand.
GCCAATCCGATCTGCGCGTCGTCGTACGCGGAGCGCGGCTGATCTTTCAACGTGACGGCGCCGCCGATGAACGGGATGAACACCATGACTCCGGCGTGCAACCCTTTGGCGCGGATGGCGACGGCATGGCCGATCTCATGGACGACGATGATGGCGACGAATCCGAGGACCAGCCGCAGCGGAGCTTTCAGCGCCATCGCCCAGATCGACAGTCCCATCGAAACGCCGGCGACCGAAAACTGCATCAGGCCGAAGCCCTCGAACGGATTGACCGCATAGCCGCGGAAAAAGTCGAACACGACGAAGACCAGCGCCTTCAGTTTGAGGAGAACGAAGGCGACGGTGATGGCGGCGCCGGAGAAGAATTTCGCGAAGGGATGGCGCTTCGGCGGGCGCGGTTCGATCTCGCCGGAAAGGGCGTTTTGGGAAATCGGATTGTGGGGGGTGGCCGCGCCGGAATCCATTGAAGAATCGGCGGATAGAACGCCGGGCCGGGTGCTATATTCCGCGCCGTGCCGGTGCCGTCCGTCGACGATTTGCGGCGCGATCTGCGGGAGCGGGGCTACCTCTCGCACGCCATCGAGCGGTGGTTCGCGCACGACCCATTTACCGCCGGCCGCTCCTCCCGCGCCTTCTGGATCGAGCTCTTCACCGCGTCCGGAAAAGCCGCGCTCCTGATCGCCGCCTTCGCGATCCTCCCCCTCACCGGCATCATGCTCTTTCGCAACCATCCACTCTCCGCGGGCGAGACCTTGCTGATGTCTCTGCTCTATGGAGTGACCGGTTTCGCGATTTCGTTTCTTCTGCTCGTCACAATCGCGCTGATTTTGAAGTTGCGGCCGTCCATCGTCATCGACACCCCGCGCGCGCTGCTGGCGATTTCGTTCTCCGCGGCGGCGTTGCTGGCGGTACCGGTCGCCATCTGGTGGTACCGCTTTCCGACGAAGCCGTCGTGGCCGGAAATGCTCACCGGCATCGCGGCGATGGCAGTTTTCTTTCTGATCGCCACGATCGCGATTTCCGCGGCACTGCTGTCGTTCTCGATCTACGAATTGCAGCGCATTCCGGCCATTCATCAGAAGCCGCGCGGCGGACCGATGACGATCGCTGCGGCGGTCCTGATCGCGTTCCTCTTCCTGCCGACACTTGCTGTGCAGGAAAGCCGCACCGCCGAGGCGCCGATCCAGGTCGTCACGACGCCCACGGTTTACTACGTGACGTTGATTGCCGTTGACGGACTCACAT
>JBAVBF010000531.1:0-5716 GCA_049586115.1 Thermoanaerobaculia bacterium
AAAGAACGATCACTCCTTTTCGATCAGCAAATCCCCTGAATGGAACGACCGTCCGTGATTCTCGCGGCCGAGGAGGAGGATGATCGTCAGGCTCGCCATGACGAAAAGCTCGAAGCCGGCCAGCGCCCAACAGTAGCGGAAGCGATCACGCAACGCGTCTTCGATTGTAGTGGTCGTGACGCCACAAGGATTCCGAATTCGCAGGCGTTCCGGTGGCGGGGAGGGTCAGTGCGATCGAACCGTTCGCCGCGCCGTTCGCAAATGCGCCATCGGCCCGCTTCGCACGCGCATCGCCGCCGAGCTCGCCGCGCCCGCATGAAACCGAGCCTTTTGCGAAACAACTTCGGGAACCTCAATCCGCTGCGGTCCCCGCTGCTCGCGCTGATACCTGGCGGCTGCATGACACGCACATCGACCACCGACGCATCGGCACCGGGGCCGCCGGCGTCGTGGGCAGGAAGGCGTGCACATCGAGCTATGCCGTCGGCTCGACGGTCAACTTAGCGACCGACGTGCCGCTGACGAGAACAGTCCGTCCGTGTCCACCGAGCTGCGGAGTGGCCAGATTGCCTACTTGGCGAAGCGACGTCTGCCGTTCGCACCTTTCTTCAGACGCAGCGACCACGGCGGCGCCGAATTTGCGATGCCCGCGTGGCCGGCTGATGCCCCTGGCGGGTTCTGGAGTATTTATGTTTCTACCGCAGACCTCGCGAACGCACAGCGAATAATCCAGGATCTTCCTGTTAGCTCCTCACCGTCACCTGTCCGCTCGACACCACGTCAATGGCGAGCTTTTCGCCTTGCCATTTTCATAAGTGTCGTCGCGATCCTAATATTCGAACTTTCCCGCCATCGCATTTTCTAGCGGAACAAATAGATCATGAGGGGTTTGATGAAAAACCATTTGCATTGGATACTTCTGCTTCTTTTAGTCGTATCACTGTTTTCGGCCGCTTCAGCCGCGGCACTCCCTATCTGGCAGCACTGCGATTATTGGTGGAGCTACATACCGAGGCGGCGGCAGCGTATCGCAAGCTTTGCCGAAAGCTCGCTGACGATCCAACCCACCGGGCTTACTTCGCGCTTCAGAGCGCACGCGCCTCCGTCGGCGCCGGGGATCTAACAGCAGCCCGTGACGACGCCGATGCGGCGGATGGATTCATACAGCAAGCACGCGGTCGTTCCAAAGATCCGAGTGAGGCGAGGACGTACCTTCAACTCTCGGACGACATTAAGCGCTTCAGAGACAGAAACAAGCTGCACTAGATTCGACCGGTCGGACGCCACGCCGCTGCAGGCGTCCGACCGAAGGAACGGATTGTTTCGGGATCGGCGGCGATGCCATCACCCCCGAAAAGGAACGGCACAACCCCTGCGCCGATCTCTAAGGCGTTAGAACCCGAGCATCAATCCTTCTCGATCAACAAATCCCCTGAGTGGAAGGAGCGGCCATGGTTCTCGCGGCCGAGGAGGAGGATGATCGTCAGGCTGACCATGACGAACAGCTCGAAGCCGGCTAGCGCCCAGGAGTAGCCGAAGCGGTCACGTAATGCGTCTTCGATTGTGCTGGTCGGTGACGCCACGAGGATTCCGAACTGGTAGGCGAGGCCCGGCATCAGTCCGCGCACGGCGTCCGGGGCAAGCTCATTGAGATGGATGGGGATGATGCCCCACGCGCCCTGCACGCCGACCTGCATCAGGAACGCGCCCGTGGCGAGGATCACCAGCGAGCCGCCGAACGCCCACATCGGGATGACCAGCAGCGACACCACCAGCGCGGCGATCATGCTGTAGCGCCGTCCGATTTTCTGGGAGAGCTGGCCGAAGATGATCGCGCCGACTACCGCGCCGACGTTGTAGAGCATGGCCACGTACGGAACCGTCGTTGCCGGAATGCCGTGCGCGTGCTTGAGGAAATCGGGATAGAGATCCTGCGTCCCGTGCGAGAGGAACATCATGAACGTCATCAGCAGCACGAGGTAGAGGAAGCCGCGCGTTTGCCCGCGGACGGCGCGCAGCATCTCGCCGAAGCTGGCCACGCGATGCTCTTTCCACGCCTCCGACTCCGGAACCTTCGTGCGGATGTAGAGCGCGAGGAGCGCCGGCAGCGCGCCGAGCCAGAACATCCAGCGCCAGCTGTGGTCCGGCAGAAGCACGCGCGACGCGATCGCCGCGAGCAGATAGCCGATCGAATAGCCGCTTTGCAGGATGCCCGACAGCACGCCGCGCCATTTCCGCGGCGCGTTTTCCAGCGCCAGCGACGCACCGACGCCCCACTCCCCGCCCATCCCGATCCCGAACAGCGCGCGCAGGATCAAAAACTGCGTGAACGTCGTCGAGAAGCCCGAGAGCAGTTCGATGACGGAGAAGTAGATGACGTTCGCCATCAGCGGAATGCGGCGGCCGTAGCGGTCGGCCAGCATTCCGAAGACGATCGCGCCGACCGGACGGAGCGCCAGCGTGGCAGTGAGCGTGATGATGATCTTCGACTTCGGAACGCCGAATTGCGCGGCCAGCGTGTCGAGCAGGAAGACGACCACGAAAAAGTCGAACGCGTCGAGCGTCCATCCCAGGAATCCGGCGGCGACGGCGTGACGCGAGTTCGATTGCATGCGGCGCGCGATTGTAGCGGAGGCGCGCGCTACAATCCCCGCACTCATGACCGAGCCGTCCTTACGCGGCAGCCTCGCGTCCTTTCGCCTGCCGGACGTCCTCACGTTCGTCTCGTCGGCGAAAAAAAGGGGCACGCTCACGCTCACGAGCGGATCGAGCGAAGCCATCGTCTACTTCGACGACGGCGCGGTGATCTTCGCCGGGTCGAATCAGGAAACACTCCGCCTGAGCGCCGTCCTGCTGCGCAAGAAACACATCTCCACCGAGCAGCGCGACGCCATCGATGCCTTGATGAAAGCCGAGGGCGGACGCTTCGGCCAGCTCGCCGTGCAGCAGGGATTGCTGACCGAGGAACAGCTCCGCGATTTCCTGAAAGTGCAGGTCTCCGAAATCATCTATGACTGCTTCGTCTGGCCTGACGGCAACTTCGCCTTCCTCGACGGCGCCACCGTCCCGCCGTACGCCGTCACGATCGCCGTCGATCTCTCCAACCTGATCATGGAAGGAGCGCGGCGCATCGCCGAGTGGGAAGAGTGTGAGCGGCTGCTTCCCGACGCGGGCGTCGTCTTCCGTGTGGTCTCGAATCCCGACGCCGAGAAGATCACGCTCACGCTCGACGAATGGCGGATCCTTTTCCTCATCAACGGCCGCCGTTCGCTCGGCGATCTCGTCGACGATTCGACGGACGCTCCGCTCCAGGTCTATCGCGTCGTCTACGGACTTCTCGGCAACAAGCTGATCGAGGCCGTGAGCAGGAAAACGTTGCCTGACGACACCGGCACAGGCAGCCGTTCACCAGCACCGGTACTCGACGACACGATGCGCCAGAAGCCGGCCACGTTCAGCGCCGACTCCACCGTGCGTGAAGTCAGCGACGACACGAACCTGCTCGTCTCCACCGAAGCGAAACTCTCGTACAAAGACGTCGTCAAGCCGACCATCGCGCAGCTCACCATCACCAACGGCGATGAGATGGGACTGATGTTTCCGCTGACCGAGGCGGAGTATCTGATCGGAAGGCAACGCGACAATCAGATTCCGCTCGCAGACCTCGGCGTGTCCGGACATCACGTACGCATCTATCGCGGTCCCGAGGGGTATGCGATCGAGGATCTGAAAAGCAGGAACGGGACGTGGCTGAATGGCGCGCGCACGTTTCACTCGCTGCTGCACGGCGGCGACATGATCCGCATCGGCGCGACCGAGCTTCGCTACGAAATCCTCTACGACGGCGCGGCGCAACCGACGGCCACGTAAGCGTGGAACGGAGGTTGCTATCCACCGGTCCGGTCGCCCCGAATGCGCGGGCGCCGTTGCTGTTGGCGCTTCACCCTCATTGAGAGAAGAGGACCTTATGAACGGATCGACAGACGTTCGGTCGAACAGCACTACCTCCAACAATCCCGCCCGCAACACCAAAACAGACACTCCCCTCCCACTCGACACGCCCGCTCAGGAACTTTCCGGCACCGCTTCGCGCGAACATGCCGGCAGCGGTAGTCGAGGCGACAGGATCATCAGCGGCATCGATCTCCTTGACTATGGCGCCGGCGGACTGATGCCGCACAAGGTCTACATGATCAAAGGCGGCTCCGGCGTCGGCAAGTCGCTCCTCGGCCTGCAGTATCTGACTCGAGGACTCGAATTGCAGGAGCCGGGGGTGCTGATCACCGATCAGAGACCGGAGAACGTTCTGGCGCAGGCGCACTCGATCGGATTCGCGATCGACGAATCGATTCGGCGCGGACAGCTCTCCATTCTCAATCCCAGCCAGCGTTACTTCGATCTCGTCGAGAGTCCGGCCGACGTGATGGCCATCGTCGAAGAGCTGGGCGATTACATCAAGAAGCTCGGCGCGCGGCGGCTGGTCATCGATCCGGTCTACACGTTGATCAACACGTCGTACTCCAGCCATTTCGCGCTCTCGATCACGCAGTCGCTGATCAACGCGCTGGAAGATCTGCCGGTGACGACGCTCCTCATCGCCTCGCACGACGAAAACGCGGAGTTGAATCCGATCACGCGCCAGCTCGAACAGAATGCCTTCGGCGTCATCGACCTCTCGCAGGATCAGGCCACCGGCGGCCGGCTGATGCGCCTCTCGAAACTGAGCTACGCCAGCAACGACAACCTCTCCGCGCACTACCGCATCCTCAACGGGCGCGGCCTCATCAACTATCGCGGCGAAGGCGAGAAAGTCGCCGACGTCACCAAGCCGTGGGAGGAGACCGCGCCTGTCAGCCGAAGCGTTCTGCTGCTCGGCGCGCAGCCGGAGACGATCCGGCGCGTGAAGGAAGCGCTCGGGAGTGACTATCAGGTTCAGGCCGAATCGGACCTCAAGGCCGGCGTAGACCGCGCCACGCGCGAGAAGCCCGGCCTCGTCCTCGTCTCCCCTTCCCGCGCCCTCGGATCGGTCAGCGCGATCCTCGATCTGGCACGCAACGCAAGCTCCTCCATCGCGTTCCTTTCGCCGTCCGCGAACCGGCAGGCGGACAAAGTCCTCTATCTCCGCGCCGGCGCCGACGACTTCATCACCGAGCCGTTCACGCCCGCCGAACTGCGGGCGCGCGTCGACGCCCTCATCCGCCGTAGCGGACGGCGCCTCAACCTGCGCGATTCGCACATGACCAATGTGAGTGCCGAGGAGATGTCGTCGCTGATGAATGCCGGGGAGGCGTCGCCGGCGCGCAAAGGTCCGGTCATGCAGGCCACCGGCGACGACCGCGTCCAGTTCGATCCCGAATTCAACCAACGTCTGCAGCGCAACGTCGATACGGTCTCGAAGTTCGATCAGCCGTTCGCGCTCTACTGGCTCAAAGCGAATGACGACGATCCCGAACTGAATCGCTCGCTCGCGCAGCTCTGCCGCCAGGAGGACGTCGTCTGCCACAACCGCGCCGGCGAATTCGTGGCCATCCTCAGCGGAACCGACAGGAACGGCATCAAGGGATTTGAGAATCGCCTGAACGAAAAACTCGGCAACCGCCTCGATCCGAAACGCGTCCGCCGCGGCTACTCGCTCTACAACCCCGGCGACTCCACGGAAGGCTTCACGCAGAAGACGACGAACGCGTAGCGTGTGGCACAGACACTCTTGTCTGTG
>JBAVBF010000532.1:0-2427 GCA_049586115.1 Thermoanaerobaculia bacterium
GAAACCGTCATTGGGCGATTGCTGGCGACGAGACGGGAAGACGTCGTCGTCAGCGTGATCACCCAGGCAGCGCTGCGCACCGGTGCTGCGAAAAGTTCGTCGCCGCCGAAGACGCTTCGTTTGATCGAGAACTTTCTTCGTCCGCTGATGTTGATCGATTTCACATCCGAGGATGCGATTGCATACGCGGCCGTCCGGGCGAAGCTCGAACGCGCAGGGACGCCGATCGGCCCTCTCGATACTCTGATCGCCGCGCAGGCGATTGCGCGCAGACTGACGGTCGTTTCCAACAACGTGCGCGAGTTTCGCCGGGTTGCTGGACTCACGATCGAAAACTGGTCTCGGTAGCGACACCGCGGGGCGGTGAGGCGCAGTCCATACTGTCGCGATGAAATCGCTCGTCCTTGCCGCCGCGATCACTCTTCTCACCGCCGGAACGGTGTTGTCGCAGACGATGCCGGAGTGGATGGCGGGATCGTGGACGTCGCAACGTGACGGCGTCCGGATGGAGGAACACTGGACGCGCGGCGACGGCGCGATGATGGTCGGGCTGCATCAGGACGTCGCCGCCAGCGGGAAGATTTCCTTCGAATTTCTGCGCATCGAACGCCGTGATGGAAAGCTTATCTATCTGCCCATGCCGCACGCGCGTCCGGAAACGCCGTTCCCGCTGAAATCCGCGACGGTCGACCGCATCGTCTTCGAGAATCCAGACCACGACTTCCCGCGGCGGATCATCTACTGGCGCGACGGCGAGCGGCTCTGCGCGCGCACCGAGGGAACGATTAAAGGGAAAGCGGAGTCGGAGGAGTGGTGCTGGAACCGGATGGCCTGCCCGCCTGAGTAACCGGCATGGCGCAGATGCATAATCGGCGCGTGAATCAGCAACCAGCGGCGGATCTCTTCGCGGCCATCATCGATGGCGCCGGAGTGGGGATTGTCGTGCTCGATCCGCAGCGGCGCATCGTGGTCGCCAACTCGGCCTTCTGCGATCTTCTCGGATGCACGAACGAAGACGTGACGGGGATTGACGAACGTCAGCTCACCGATGACCCCGACGCCGAACTTTTTCGTGAGTTGTTGTCCGGTGCGCGCACGCGCTACACGATCGATCAGCGCTTCCGCTACAAGGACGGCGCCACCGTTTGGGGACGCGTGACCGTGACGCGCTGCGGCGAGCACGCGATCCTCGTCGTCGAAGACATCACCGCGAAGCGTGACAGCGAACAGGCGGCGGACGAGGCTCGGCGCGCGCACGAGCGGTACGCGCTCGTCGCCCGCGCGACGAACGACGTGATCTGGGATTGGGACGCCGAGCACGGCACGATCGTCTGGAACGAGGCGCTGCAGACGATGTTCGGCTACGCGCCCGATCAGATCGACAACCGGTTGCAATGGTGGGACAGCCACCTGCATCCGGATGACCGCGAGCGCGTCGTCTCCGGCATCAACGGCATCATCGAGACGGGCGGCTCGTCGTGGACCGATGAGTACCGTTTCGAGCGCGCCGACGGCAGCTTTACCGAGGTGCTCGATCGCGGGTACGTGGCGCGCGCCGAGGATGGGACACCGGTCCGCATGATCGGCGCGATGCTCGACGTGACCGAGCGCAAGCGCGCCGAACGCATCGCAACGTTCATGGCGGAGGCCAGTGCGATGCTGGCCTGGTCGCTCGACTATCACGCTACGCTGGCGCGCGTTGCTGAGCTGACCGTTCCGGTGCTCGCCGACTGGTGCATCGTCGACCTGCGCACGGGTGACGAAACGTACCAACGCCTGGCGATCGTGCACGAAGACACTGCGAACGCGTCCGACGCATTTGCCGGCGACGTTCGCGAAGTCATTACGAGCGGCGCGCCGAAGCTGATCGAACACGTTACGGACACGATCGACATTCGCTCCGCGCTGATCGTGCCGCTGGTCGTCGTCCCCGGCGACCGTCCGCTTGGCGCGCTCACGCTGGCCATGAGTCACTCGCGGCGGGTGCTGTCGGAACGCGACCGCGCCGTCGTCGAGGATGTTGCGCGCCGCGCAGCCATGGCCATCGAGCACGCGCGGCTCTACGACGACGCGCAGAAAGCGAATCTGGCCAAAGACGAGTTTCTGGCCATCCTCTCCCACGAGCTCAGCACGCCGCTCACGATCATCCTCGGCTGGTCGGGCATCCTGAGCCGCGAGGACGTTTCGCCGGAGGAGTTGCTGCAGGGCGTGGAGAGCATCCGCGCCGGGGCGTTGGCCCAGGCGCAACTCATCGATGACGTGCTCGATCTTTCGCGCGTGACGACCGGCAAGCTACGCCTCGACGTGTTGCCGGTTTCGATCGGACAGCTGGTGGCCGATTCGCTGACGGCGGTCCGCGTCGCTGCTGCCGCGAAACGCATCGACCTCATCGCCCCCGACACCACTGCCGCCGGCACGGTCCTGGGC
>JBAVBF010000533.1:0-1840 GCA_049586115.1 Thermoanaerobaculia bacterium
TCCTGAGCCGCCGGAGCCGAAGCCGCGCGAAGCGCGGCCGGCGTAGGACGGTCGAAGGACCCGTGGTGCTTGCATCGTGATTTACCGCCACCCGATCCTGGTTAGCAGGAAGGGGGTCCTTCGACCGTCCTGCGCCGGTCGCGCTTTGCGCTCCTCGGCTTCGGCGGCTCAGGATGACAGGTTCATTCATTCGCTCAGTCGTTTTCGCAATTCATCGCGTACGCGCAAGCCTGGCGCCTCGGCTGTCAGTCCCGCGAAGAAGTCGCGGTAGCCCGGCGCTACGCGTGCGAGGTAATCCGTCGTCGCTACGCGATATGTTCGAGCGGCGTCGATGGTCTTCGGAGCCGCGACGATCGCGAACGAATCGCTCCCCCGCCGCGATTTTCCGTACGCGAGAAGTTTCTCGACGACGTCGCCGCGCAAGCTGTAGACGAGGATTTCGTTGTCGTACGGCATCGCTGCACGCAGCGACTCCATCGTGACATGGCCAGGCGGAAGATCCTGCCGGAAACTGCTGGCAGTCGACAGGGCGATATCCGCGTGCGCGGCGTCGCGCATGATCTCGACCGCTCGTTGTGCAAGCGCATCGACGGGCAGTGGCGCGGATCGCGTTCCAATCGTTGCGAAGAGCGGCGCGTATTTCGGATCCGCTTCGAGCGCGCGCTGCATTGCGGCGACACGTCGCACGATCGTCTTATCGGCAAGCATGCGCGCGTCGACCGGCACCAGCCTCCCCGCGACACCCGTCAGCTTGTGACCGTCGAATGACAGAACTACCCGGCTGATGTACGTCAGGTACTGAAACGGCGAGATAAACCAGGTCTTCGTTCCGTCGATCCGCGTCAACGCACGTTTCAAATGGCTGTGCGTGCCGAAAATCAAATCGATTCCAGCGACGGAATGCGCGAGGGCGAAATCATCATCGAGATGTTCGTGGCCGATCATGACGATGACGTCCGCGTGCTTTTGGCGAAGTTCGCGAACGGCATCCCGCGCGGCAGCGACCGGATCACCGAAATGAAAGAGCGGCTCTTTAACCAGCGTCTTGAAATCGCTGCCGGCGATCGCAAAAACGCCGACGCGGATCCCGTTGACTACGAAGATGCGCGTCCCTTGGAAGCCGTTCGTATTCGTGCTCAACACCGGATACCGGATCGTCTGAAGACAACCCTCCAATTCGCCGCCGCCGTAATCGGGATCGTGATTGCCAAACGCCATCGCATCGATGACGCCGTTGAACCATGACCACTCCGCGCAGCGATATTTATCCGACCACGCCGGTGAACCTTTGTTCATCATGTCGCCGCCGGAAAACACCAGCGCACCGTGCCGCTTTTGTTCGCGCAGATATCCGATCGCTCTCGCAATCCCGCCCTGTCCCTCCCTCCCTTCGGAGTAGAACGGCAGCGCGTGCGAGTGATAGTCCGAGAAGTGCAGCAGCGTGACGTGCGTCGTCCGCGCCTGCGCCGCCGCACAGACGAATAGCAGCGACAAAAACAAAGGGCGCCACAAAGAGCGCCCTTTGTCACGAGATGATTGGAATTGGATCACCGGTTGACGGCGGACTTCATCGCATTGATGGCCGCTTCGCGTCCCGATTCCTTGGCGATCTTCTGATACTGACCGCGCTTGTTCGCCGGAATCTGGCGGATCAGGCCGAGGTAACGGCCCTGAAGCTGACGCGACGCCAACTGCTCCGGCGTAATACGGGCGCGGCGGCGGCGCTTGCCAGTCGACGGCGCCGACGAAGCAGCATCTGACGAAGGCGCGGCCGTTGCGGACGACGCAACATTCTTGCTTCCGGGCGGACGGCCACGGCGCTTGCCGCCTGCCGCAGCAC
>JBAVBF010000534.1:0-1791 GCA_049586115.1 Thermoanaerobaculia bacterium
TGAGCCGCCGAAGGACGGTCGAAGGATCTCCTCCCTGAAAACCAGGGAAGGGCAGGCGGTACTTGAACATGGCAAGCATGCAGGGGGTCCTTCGACCGTCCTTCGGCGGCTCAGGATGACACCTCAATCCGCTCCTTCGCGAATGGAACCAGCAACAGACCCGGAATTCCGAGCAGCACCGTGAGCCAGAAGTATGCCGCGTAGCCGTGGTTCTGCGCGATCCACCCGCTCGGTGTTCCGATTACGACGCGCGTCAGGCCGAAGGCGGCGGTGAGCATCGCGTACTCGGTGGCGGCGCGCTCGCGGTCGCAGATCGCCATGAGGAAAGCCAGGAAGGCGCCCGTGCCGAGGCCGTAGCCGATGTTCTCGACGATCGCGGCGGCGTAGATGGCCCAGCGTCCGGAGTGCATCGTCGCGACGAGCGCGTAGCCGAGGTTCGAAGCGATCTGCGCGGCGCCGAGGTAAAGCATCGCACGATACAAACCGATGCGCGCCACGATCGCGCCGCCGGCGATTGCGCCGAGGATGCTGACGATCACGCCGATGACCGAGGTGATCGTTCCGATCTCGGCGGGAGAATAGCCGCGGTCGACCCAATACGGTTTGATCATCGCGTAGATGGCCAGCTCTCCCAGTCGATACAGCAGCACGATCGCGAGCAGGACGCCGGCGCGCGGACGGCGAAGCCATTCGCCGAGGCCGCGGAAGAGATCGGCGATCGATTTGCGCTCGTCGCGGTTGCCGCGATCGTCAGGCAATCGCAGCGCGACGAGGAGCACCATGATCGCGATCGCGCCGCTCGCCAGAAAGCTGCCGCGCCATCCGATCACGCTCGACAACGCGACCAATCCGCCGCCGCCGACGATGAGCGCTGTGCGATACGCGGCTACGCGGATCGAGTTGACCGGGCCGACGAACTCCGGCGGCGTCGCGCGAATCGTGAACGCGTCGACTGCGAGGTCCTGCGTGGCCGAGGCGATCGCGAAGACTGCGATGATCGTCCAGAACGCGGGGCCGGCTGTCGCCGGCATCACCGCGAGCGTGGCCATGCAGATGGCCATCGCCAGGACGGCGGTGGCGATCCAGCGGCGATACGTTCCGAATGCATCGACGAGCGGCGACCAGAAGACTTTGAGCGTCCATGCCGAGGCGATCGTGCTGAGGAATCCGATCGCGGTCAGTTCGACGTGATGGACGCGCAGATAGACCGGCAGCAGATCGCTCACGATCCCAAACGGCAGCCCCTCGGAGAAGTAGAGAAGCGCGGCGACGGAAGCCGCGTACATCCGCGTTTGACGCCGCGTGGTGGGATTCAAGTTCGCGACATTATCGCCGCGCGAGGGAGCGCCGCTCCCTACCGCGAGTAAAGCGTCAACGGGAACCGCATCTGGCCGAGCGGCGTGTGGTAATACGCGTTGCCGTGGATCGCGTACGTCGCGCGATTGCCTTGCACCATGTCCGCGACCTGGCGGAAGAGTGTTTTCAGGTTTTGATAGTCGACGCGCGTGCGCAGGCGGACGTCGCCGATTCCGTGCGCCGGGATGCGGACACCCTGTTCGGCGCGGACGCTCGTCAGCACCGGCGTGTCGTTGACGGCGAGATCGAAGTCGAGCCAGTCGAGGCGGAGACCTACCGGATTGGGATTGTCGACCTCGATATTGAAATCGAAATCGATCGCCGATTGCGAGAGAGGCAGCGCAATGGCAACGTGCGGGACGACGCCACGAAGCCTATAGCGCGGATTGACGATGTTCAGGCCGGCCAGCGACCGGCATCCTGACAGCGACAATG
>JBAVBF010000535.1:0-6871 GCA_049586115.1 Thermoanaerobaculia bacterium
ACCGCCAGCGCATCATCGACGCGTCGGGCGTCACCCAGATCGATCTCAAGAAAGACTACGCGCCAAGGTTGGGAATGACGTGGGACCCCAGCGGCTCCAACAGGTCGAAAGTATTCGCGTCGTACGGCCGCTATTACGAAGAGATCCCGATGGATCTGGTCATCCGCTCATTTTCGTACGAACGCCAGCCGCGCATCATCAATTACAGTCCGATCAGCGTCACTCCCAATCCTAATGCGGAAGCCGACGCCGAAACGAACTCGGCGATCCTCGGGGGATTCACCGAACCGGCCGATCCGAATCTCAAGAATCAGTATCTGACGGAGATCCTGGCCGGCGCCGAGCGCGAGGTGATGCCGAATGTTTCCGTCGGCATCAAGGGCATTTACCGCAATTACGGCCGCGTCATCGAAGACTTTCTCTGCATCGACGACGGCACCTACTGCATCGGCAATCCCGGCGAAGGGATCATGAAGCAGGTCTTCACTCTCGACTATTCACAACAGTTCCCCGCGCCAAAGCCGAAGCGGACCTACAAAGGCATCCAGCTCGACGCCAACAAGTCGTTCAGCAACAACTGGCAGGGCATGGCCTCGTACGTCTATTCGCGCCTCGAGGGCAATTACGACGGCGAATACGCGCCATTCACGAACGTCGGCGCCGACCCGAACATCTCCGCGGCCTACGATTACTACGACTTCTTCACGAATGGATCGAACCTGTCCCGAATCACGAACCGCGGCGACCTCTCCAACGACCGCCGCCATCAGCTCAAAGCGTCGGGCATTTACAACACGCCGTGGAAGCTCAACATCGGCGTGTCGGCCTACTGGCGCAGTGGCACGCCCGTGACGCGTTACGGCTATTCGGATGCCTACCGCCGCTACGAATTCTTCCTCACTCCGCGCGGTACCGAAGGCCGCACACCGAGCAACTACGACGCCGACGTCCACCTCGGCTACCCCATCGCGCTCGGCCGGACGAAGGTCAACCTCCTACTCGACATTTTCAACATCCTCGATACGCAACGCGCCGTCCTCCTCGATCAACGCTACGGCTTCCAGGAAAGCGACAACGCGCTGGCGATATCTGCGAACCCGAACTATCTCAAGCCGCTAGTCCGAACCCCGGCAACATCAGCGAGGTTGGGCGTGCGGTGGACGTTCTGATGAGCTTGTTGCAAGGCGAGCGTCGTGCCTGAAATCAGCCGCTTCTTTGGCATCGTCATCGCCATGTACCATCGTGAACATGAGCCCGCGCACTTCCACGCGCGTTACAGCGGGCAGAAGATCACAGTGAGGATCAGCGACGGTCACGTCAGCGGGAAGTTTCCGCCTCGCGCGCTGGCGCTCGTGCTCGAATGGTGGCATCTTCACCGGGACGACCTGGCGGAAAACTGGCGACTAGCAAACGAACAAAGGGATCTCAAGCGCATACCTCCCCTAGAGTAACCATGGAAGACATCGTCGAAGCTCGTTACGTCAGCGACTACACCATCTGGTTGCGGTTTGAGGATGGATCGGAAGGAGAAGTTGATCTTTCGTCCGAACTCTACGGACCGATTTTCGAGCCCTTGAAAGATCTCGCGTACTTCAGCCGCTTTCGCGTCAATCCCGACACGGGCACGATCGAGTGGCCGAATCGCGCGGACTTCGCGCCGGAATTCTTGTACGAAAAGGCTCACGTCGCCGTGTAGCGTTGTCGCTACGCCGCGCTGAGGAAGTTCACGACGGTCGACGCGAAGTACGCGCCCCATGTCCGCACGTCGAAGACCAGCGACGACGACATGAAGCATGAGTGCGTGCAGTGGCACTCCTTCGCCTTGATCGACTTCCGCTGCGCGTCGGCCTCGGGTGAGAACCAGAGTTTGCCGAAGTCGTAGCCGGTATCGCGCACGTTGCCGACCGCATCGCGCAGCTCGCACATCCGCACTTCGCCGCGGGCATCGAGGACGCCCGAGATCCGGCCGGCGTGACACGGCTTGACCTGGGTTTCCTGCTCCAGGATCTCCAGCTCCAGGCGGCGCTTGTAGATCTTCACGAACTTCAGAAAGCTGTCGTAGTGCGAATACGTGTTCCAGTACGCCTCGAGCTTCGGCAGCAGTTCGCGGTACTTGTCGGTCGAAATCGGCTGGATGTTCTTGTCCGGCTGATCGCCGCGCAACATCTCGAACGAGTGGAACGAGATCGCCGGAAAATCGCGCCGCACGGCAACGAACAACTCATCGAGGTCATCCGCGTTGTAGCTGCACAGGCAGGTGTGCACGTTGACCGTCAGATTGCCGTACTTCTCGCGCAGCGGAATCAGTCCGGCGTACGTCTTTTTCGCCTTCTCGTAATTGCCTGGAACGCCGCGGATCCAGTCGTGTTTCTCGCCGACGTGATCGATCGACAGATTGACCACGATCTGCGTGTCGGGACAGCGCTGCAGCGACGCCTCCACCTGCCGGGCGATCAGATCGCTCGTGATCGCGCCGGTGGGGATCGTGATCTGCTTCACGTGATTCTGCGTCGACAGCATCGCGCAGACGTCGGGCAGATCGCGGCGCAGGAACGGCTCGCCACCGCTCATGACCACGAAGAGCAGATCGCCGAGGGAGGAGAAGGTCTGCTGGAGCTCGTCGAAGGAGAGCTCGTGCTCCTTGTTCTTGCGGAGCTGCTCCCAGTTGAAACACGTCCGGCAGAACGAATTGCAGTCGTAGGTCAGCCCGAGAATCATGTAGACGGGCTTCATGCCCCGCTTGTCGACGAGGTAACGGAGGTACTGCAGCTTGTCGGTGAACTTCATGCTTCGACGCGCTCAAACCGCAGTGTGCCGCGCCGTAATCCTCAGTGCTTCCCGAAGAAGTTGCTGATGTCGAAGTAGACCGACACATTGCGGCCGTTCGCCGTCTCGATGTCGACCTGATCGGCGGGCTTGTCGTTGCAGGTCGTCAGCGCCTGCTTGACTTCTTTCGCGCCGGGATAGTTCTCGTTGATCCACGCCTTCTCCTGCGCGATGCCATCGTGTTCGTTCGTGGCAGTGATCACGATTGCGCTGCGGCAGGAGAGCCCTCGCGCCGGGATGATTACTCCGCGCGGACGCGTGTTGGTGGCTTCCGCGGGAGCTGCGGGTTGAGTGACCGCCGCGGCGGGAGGCTGCGGCGCGGGAGTCGTAGCGCAGGCGGCGGCGAAAAGAAGAGCGGAGATGGTCAGTGTGCGCGTCATGCAAAAATTCTAGCCCAGCTTTGCGCGAATCCAACCCCACACGATGCCCGCAAAGTACGTCGCGTGATGCGCCGCGAACGCGAACGGCAGCAGCGGCCAGTAGCGCATCGGCAGGCGCGTCGATCGCGTGGCGAGGATCAGCGTGAAGACGTAGTAGGGAACGACGGTGATCGGAGCGGCGATGATCGCGATCGCGCCGACGATCAGAAACGCCTTGATCTTCAGGTTCTTCGCATACGCCGGAGCGCCGCGTGCCAGCATCTCGCCGGTCTTCACCCGATAGCGCCAGCGCTGCCGAAGGTACGGCCCCGGAAACGCGCGCCGCCGGTGGAAGACGCGCACTCCGGAGTGGTAGATGACATGCGGAAGCAGCGACGCGATCAGCGAGGTGTCTTCGCCGATGTAGCCGACCGCCTCATCGAATCCGCGAAACGCGCTCTTCCGAACGAACAGATTCACCAGCGCCACATCGCTCGCATTCGTGATCGCGAAGATGCCGGGCCGGTTCTCGTGACACGCCAACCCGCTGCCGATGAGCGGCGTCGCAAGCAGCGTTTCGGCGATCAATTCAGGGGGAGTCGAGTCCTCCGGCGCCGGATCGGGACCACCGAGCGCCAGCACCTCGGCATGCGCGTCGAGGTATGCGGCCGCCGTCGCCAGCCACCCCGCATCGGCGATTGCATCGTCATCGATGAACGCCAGGATCTCCCCCGCCGTCTCGGAAACCGCTCGATTTCTTCGAGTTGCGGGATTACGATTCGGCTCGATGACGTTCCGTACGCCGGTTCCGAGCTCGATCGCCAACGGCGCCGCGGAGACCAGAATCAACTCGAAAGGAAACGGCGCCTCCTGACGCAGCACCGACTCGATCGCGCGCTCCGCGTCGCCGCCGATCCGCTCCACAGGCATGATGACTGACACTCGCACCGCATGAAGCTTATCGTTCAAATCCCCGCCTTCAACGAAGAAGCGACGATCGCGCAGACGCTTCGCGACATTCCGAAGAAGATCGACGGCGTCACCGCCATCGAAATTGTCGTCATCGATGACGGCTCCTCCGACAACACCGCCGACGCCGCGCGCAAAGCCGGTGCGACGCACGTCGTCCAGCTCAAAACGCATCGCGGCCTCGCTGCCGCGTTCCTGGCCGGCATCAACGCCGCGCTCCGCCTCGGCGCGGACATCATCGTCAACACCGACGCGGACAATCAGTACGCCGGCGCCGACATCCCGAAACTGATCGCTCCGATCGTTCGCGGCAGCGCGGACGTGGTCATCGGCGATCGCGAAGTCGCGAAGTCGCCGCACATGTCGGCAATCAAACGCTTCCTGCAACGCCTCGGCAGCCGGACGGTTGGATTAGCGTCCGGCATTCGCGTCGGCGACGTCACCAGCGGCTTCCGCGCCTTCTCGCGCGACGCCGCCATGCAGATCAACGTCTTCAATCCCTTCACCTACACGCTCGAAACGATCATCCAGGCCGGCAACCGCAACCTCGGCGTGCAGTCCGTGCCCGTGCGCACGAACGCGCCGACGCGCCCCTCGCGCCTCTACCGCGGCCTCGGCACGTACCTCCGCAAATCGATCGCCACGATTTTCCGCATCTACACGATCTACAAACCGCTCAAGACCTTCTTCGCCATCGGATCGATCTTGATGATCGCCGGCGCCGCCCTCGGCATCCGCTTCCTGTGGGACTTCGCGCACGGCGACCGCGGCGGCCACATTCAGTCGCTCATCCTGGCCGCCGTCTTCCTCATCATCGGCTTCCAGACGTTACTCATCGCGCTGATCGCGGATCTGATCTCCGTCAACCGACGCCTCAGCGAAGAAGTGCTCGTGCGCATGAAGCGGATGGAGATGCCGGCCTCCGAACGCCGCCCGATGCCACACCGCGTTCCGCGCGAACCGCGAACCGCAACGCGTCCGCCATTTCCGAAACGCGAACGCCCTGAGCGCCCCGAGGCGAAGCCGCCCTCGACGCAATGGGTGTGGCTCCTCGACGAAGACAAACTCCAGGACCGCGGCATCAAACCCGAACCGATCACCGAGCCCGACCTCGACGACGACATGCCCGACCAACCCGCCACGCCCGCCGGCCCACGCCGTCGCCGTCGCCGCCGCGGCGGATCGCGTCCCGGCAACTCCGAGCCGCCGACGTCGTAGTTTCTCCGCGTCTCCGCGCCTCCGCGTGAAAAAAGATGCGACACTTCGCGCATGCGTACCGCAATCGCGATCTGTCTACTCATCACATCCAATCTCGTAGCCCAGATGGAGCAGCACGACCACCACGCCGAGGGGGTAGAGCGGCTGGGGACGGTCAACTTCCCAATCAGTTGCACTCCCGCCGCGCAGGCCAAATTCACGCGTGCGGTCGCGTTGCTGCATTCGTTCTGGTACGAGGAAGCGGAGAAAGCATTCACCGAGACGGCCACGATCGATCCGCAGTGCGGGATGGCGTGGTGGGGCGTGGCGATGAGCAACTACCACCCGGTCTGGCCGAGTCCGTACGCACCGGCCGAGTTGGCGCGCGGGGTTGCGGCGGCGGCGAAAGCGAAGGCGATCGGCGCGAAGACGGACCGCGAAAAGGGATACATCGAATCCATCGTCGCGTTCTACAACGACGTCGAGCACACCGATCTCAACACCCGGGCTCGGGCCTACGAAGCAGGGATGCAGCGACTCACTGCCGCGAATCCGAATGATGATGAAGCGGCGATTTTCTACGGACTTTCCCTCATCGCACACGGCATGTCCATTCCGACGGATAAAACGTATGCGTATCAAAAACAGGCCGCGGAGATCTTCAATCGCCTGCTGAAAACGCATCCCGATCATCCCGGCATCGCGCATTACCTCATTCACTCGTTCGACTATCCCGCGCTCGCGCCGCTCGCGCTCAACGCCGCGTACGCGTACGCGAAGATTGCTCCGTCGTCGCCGCACGCCCTTCACATGCCGTCGCACATCTTCGTCCGCCTCGGCATGTGGCAGGAGACGATCGATTCGAATCTGAAATCGTCGAATGCCGCGCGCGAGCATGCCGCGCATACGCATCCCGGCGCTGTCGCGTTCGACAACCTTCACGCATCCGACTACCTCGCCTACGCCTATCTCCAGCTTGGCCAGGACGAACCGGTTCGTCAATTAGTTGATGAACTGGCGGCAATCAAATCGCTCGACGTCGAGAATTTCGCCGCCTACTACGCGATGGCGTCCGTTCCCGCCCGATACGCGCTGGAGCGAAAGCGCTGGGCCGACGCGGCGGCGCTGACCGTGCGTCCCGCGAATTTCCCGTGGGACCGATACGCGTATGCCGAGGCGGTGACGTACTTCGCATCAGGGATGGGCAAGGCGCGCGGCGGCAATCCGACTGGCGCGCACGCCGACGTCGAGCAGCTCAAGCGGCTGCGACAGATGCTGCTCGATCAGAAGAACGGGTATTGGGCGGATCAGATCACCGTGCAGATCGACGCCGTCGACGGCTGGACTGCGCATGCCGAGGGGCGGGAGGATGTGGCGGAAGCCGCGTTGCGCAAGGCCGCGGATCGCGAAGACTCGATGGACAAGAGTCCCGTCACGCCCGGCTCCATCCTCCCCGCCCGCGAGATGCTCGGCGATTTCCTGCTGGCCACGAATCGTCCGCAGGAAGCGCTCGATGCATA
>JBAVBF010000536.1:0-3048 GCA_049586115.1 Thermoanaerobaculia bacterium
GGTGAGATCGAGCGTCTCGTAGCGCGCGAATTGCGGCGCGTCGACCGGGCCGAGGTACGTGTTGAGGTGATCGCCGGGGATGACGATCGGATCTTCGTCGAGCTTCCAGATCTGTGCTTCCTGCTGCCGCGGCAGAAACTGCAGGCTCGGCGAGTCGACCATCGCGAAGTTGACTTCATTGCGCGGCGGCGGCGCGATGCGCACCTGCGCCGGACGCTTGCCGTCGCACGCGGAGACCGCCGCGGCAATCAGGAGCGCGAAAGCGATTCCAGAAATGCGATGGTCACGCGCACGCCCGCGCCGGTCGCTCCACGCGCCTCGCGCGCTGTTTCGTGTTCCGCGTATGCCGTGCCGGCGATATCGAGATGCGCCCACGATGGACAATTGACGAACTCCTTCAGAAACAATGCCGCCGTGATCGCGCCGCCCCAGCGTCCGCCCGAATTCTTCATGTCCGCCCACTCGCTGCGGATCAACTCTTTGTAATCGTCCCACTCGGGCAGTCTCCAGAGGCGCTCACCGACGCGCTCCCCACACTCAATCAACTTCTGAGCCAGCTCGTCATTGTTCGAGAAAAGTCCGGCCGCCTCGCTCCCGAGCGCGACGACGCAAGCGCCGGTCAGCGTGGCGTAATCGATGATGTGATCGGGCTTCAATTCCGACGCGTAATGCAGCGCGTCGCTCAGAATCATGCGTCCCTCGGCATCGGTATTCACGACTTCGACCGTCTTGCCGCTGCTCGTGGTGATGATGTCGCCCGGCTTGTACGCGCTGCCGCTGGGGAGGTTGTCCGTCGACGCGACGATGCCGGTCACACGCACCGGCAACGCCAGCATCGCCGCCGCCTGCACCGTGCCGATCACCGCCGCGGCACCGCACATGTCGAACTTCATCTCCTCCATCTTGTCCGCCGGCTTGATGGAGATGCCGCCGGAGTCGAAGGTGATGCCCTTTCCGACCAGCGCCACATGCTTCTTCGCTTTGCGCGGCGCGTACTCGAGGACGATGAAGCGCGGCTCTTCGATCGATCCGCGATTGACGGCCAGGAGACCGCCCATCTTCATCTTCTCGATCTCGCGGCGACCATAAACGGTGCATTTGACGCCGACCGACTTCGCCACCTCCTCGGCGCGCTCGCCGATGAACGTGGGCGTGACGAGATTGCCCGGACCGTTGCCAAGGTCGCGCACGGTGCGCACGCCGGCAGCGATCGCTTGCGCTTCATCATCGAGCTGTTTCGCGCGTTTCGCATCGACGCTTTCAGGCGGAACGAGCGACGCGTGTATCGGCAGCGGCTTGTCGTCGGTCCTGGTGATGTAGACGTCGTATTTGTAGTCGGACGCGGCCAGCGCCTCGGCAGCGACGCGCGTGGTTTCCTCGGCACCAATCTTCGACACGACGGTCGTCAGTGCGACGACGATGTTCGCATCGCGTTGCTTCTTCGCCGTCTTGGCGATCGTGTAGAGCGCCGTGCGCAGTCCGCGAATCGTGAACGACTCAGGCTTGCCGATGCCGATGAGCGTGATCTTCTTCGGCTCGCCCGCGACCGTCGACAGCGTCTCATCCGCGCGCCCAGAAAATCCCGCCGCCGTAATCGCCTGCATCGCCTTCGCCGCGCCCGCAACATCCGGCTTGGCCCCCTCGGCGATCAACACAAAAAGATGATCCGCCTTCGCAACCTTCGGTTCCCGAGTAATGGTGACGTCCATAGCGGCGCGGATTGTACTTGAGGAGCTAAAGCTCGAAGGGAGTGTCTGGCCAACTCAAGCGTCGCCGGTCGGACGCGTTTGCGGTGATCTCGCTAAGCCACTGCAGATATTTTTCGAATCCGAGAGGACGAATGTTTCGAGCACGACCGAGAGCCTCGATGTCCGCTGCGGTTAGCCGAAGGTCGCGCAGCAGATCGAAGTCGTTATCAGGCGGGGTCAATGTCATCGAAAAGCTCTAACAGGCCGAAACGGGCGAAGTAATTCCGAACCTCATCTCGATTGATTCCCGGAAGCGTCAGTAGAAACTCGATGTCGCGTGCGTCGGCTCGCAGGCGCGATCGGTCGTTCTTGATTGCGAACGCTTTCATCATAGCGATGTGCTCAGCACTGACGATCGGCGCAATCACTTTGCCGGCCGCCACCCGCATCGTGGCCTTCGCGAAAACATCGTCGGCGGTGCGGCCGTTCAAGTAAATCGCGTCCACGCGGCCAAACGCTTCGGTCGGATGCAGATGATGCGAAAACGAGTCCGAGGCATAGATGGTTTCGTAGCCGAGCGATTCCGCGAATGTCGTCACTTTCATGCGGTCGTCGCCGGAAAGGACGAAGTCCATGTCCTGGGTGCCGCGCTCGTATCCCCACGCTGCCACAGCCACACCGCCAGCGATCGCCCACCGAATCTTCTCGCGCTCGAAAAACTCGGCGAACGTGGTCAGCACTTGAGTGAACTGCATCCGCCGAGGATACCTCGGCCTCCTCCCCATACAATTGGCCGGACTCATGCACGAGCGAGGTACTTGAATGGCGTTCCGAATTCTGGTCATTGATGATGAGACGGCGATCCGCGAAGCGATCCGGATGACGCTGGAGTACGAGGGTTACCGCATCGACGAGGCGCGGTCCGGCCA
Source organism: Thermoanaerobaculia bacterium (assembly GCA_049586115.1). Classification (GTDB taxonomy): domain Bacteria; phylum Acidobacteriota; class Thermoanaerobaculia; order Gp7-AA8; family Gp7-AA8; genus JADGNZ01. The sequence continues at coordinate 2,618 of JBAVBF010000536.1, forward strand.
GGACGGAATCGACAAGGCCACGCGCACCGCGGCGCCGTACGACGCCATCCTCCTCGACATCAAAATGCCGGTGCTCGACGGCATCGAAGTCCTCGAAAATCTGAAAGAGCAGCACGTGCCGTCGCCGGTGATCATGGTCTCCGGCCACGGCGACATCTCCACCGCCGTTGAGTGCACGAAGCGCGGCGCGTTCGACTTCCTCGAAAAGCCGCTGAACCGCGACAAGCTGCTGCTCTCCGTCCGCAACGCCGTGCGCCAGCAGAAGCTCGAGGAGGAAGTCGGCGAGCTGCGCGAACGCGAAGCGCGCGACTATCAGCTCGTCGGCGAGTCGTCGTCAATGAAAGAGCTCCGATCGCAGATCGAGCTGGCTGCGCCGACGAAAGCGACCGTCCTCATCACCGGCGAGTCAGGTACCGGCAAAGAACTTGTCG
>JBAVBF010000537.1:0-2343 GCA_049586115.1 Thermoanaerobaculia bacterium
GCGCAGTTCTTCGAGGCGGGTGAGGGCACGGGCGTAGACGAGCGGCTTGCCGGAGACGGAGACCGCAACGTCATCGCAGCAATGCTCGCGCTCGACGCGGATGCGGTTCGAGATCCACCACACGGCCGGATGGTAGAAGAGCAGCGTCTCGACGACGGCCTGCATCAGGTTGACGAAGAAGTCGTTGCGTCGGATGTGGGCCAGCTCGTGCGCGAGGATCATCTCCATCTGTTCGGTGGAGAGTCCGGTCAGCGAGGTCGCGGGCAGGAGAACGACCGGCCGCAGCCAGCCGATGACGGTCGGCACTTCGACCGCGGCCGACTCGAGAAGCTGTACGGCGCGGCGCAGTTTGAGCGCCTGCGCAAGTCGCCGCGCGTTGCGCTGCCATTCCGGCGCGGCTTCGGTGGCGTTTTTCTTCGCGATCGAATGTGCGCGCATCCATCCGAAGAGAAGCCGGACGGACAGCAGCAGAACGCCGGTCAGCCAGACCAGGACGATCTGCGGGAGATGCGATTTCGTGAAGTTGATGACGGGGTGGGGTGTGGGTGGTGGGGTGGTGGAGTCGACTACTTCAGGAGTGGTGTTCTGCGTGGCGGCGGTCAGCAAAGCGGTGTTCGTTGCTTCGCTCCCACTCCCCACACCCAACTCCCCACTCCCTTCGTACGACCGATACGCCGTCGCCGCGCCGAGCACCACCAGCAGCGCGAGCGCGCCGCAGGAGGCGAGATAGCGAGCGTTCGCGCTCTGTTTCGAAAGGAGCGCCAGCGTCGCGGCGAGGATTGCGGCGACGAGCACGCCCTGCCAGAGGAGATGCAGCAACGCCCAGCCGATGGCTTGCGCGAGTGGAGTTCCGAGGAGTGTGCTGATTCCGTTCATCGCGATTCTCCTTCGAGGGTGTCGAGCAGTTCGCGGATCGCGTTCAGCTCGGCGGCGTTTGCTTTGCGTCCGGAGAGGGCCTGCATGACCAGCTTCGTCGCCGATCCGCCGAAAGCGCGCTCGGCCAGGTCGGCCAGAAGCTGGCGCTGCGTCTTCTGCTCGCCGTAACGCGACTCATAGACGTGCGCGCGCTCGCTCTCGTCGCGGACGACGAGCCCTTTCTCGGTCATGATCTGCAGGAGTTTGAGGACGGTGGTGTAGCCGGTGGCGCCATCCTTGTTGAGCTGCTCGTGGACGTCGCGGACGGTGCTCGGTCCGCGCTCCCAAAGCACTCCGAGGATGGCCAGTTCAGAGTCGGTAGGTCGTGGTGGCTGTCGGTCGCTCATGATCATTTCCTCTTGTACGCAACCAATCATACGAAGTTTTTCGTCGATGTCAACGAAGAGTTTCGTATGTTTACCGGGTGGGCATGAGGAAGCTGCGTTTGGCGAGCGGGGAGTCGAGCGTCTCCTGATCGTAGTAGTGATTGAGGATGGACGGCTTCCACGTGAAGAGATCGGCGTTCGCGGCTTCGAAGGCCGCGAAGTCGCCGACCGGATTCCGCTCCATCCGTTCGTGGATGAGAAGCAGGTACGCCCACGTGATCGTCTCGTGGTACAGCTCGGGATGTCCGTGATGATTCGCGAAGCGCTTGAGCGATTCGGTAAAGCGCACCAGCGCATCGATCAACGACATGCGGCGCAGATACGTCCACGCGAGACGGACATGATCGCGATGATGAAACGCATCGTTCGCAATCTCGCACCGCTCAAACGCCTCGGCGAACTCCTGGTCGTTCACGTGCTTCTCTCCGCGTCCCCGCGTCTCCGCGTGAAAAGCCTTGCAATCCGACTCCCGCCGCCGACAGCCATCGTCCCGAAAAGCACGAAGAGCCCGGCGCGCCAATCCAACTCGTTCCATCCCCCGAAGTCGAGCGCGGTCGCGATCCCTCCGAGGACGAGCGCGCCGATAACGACGATGAAAAGCTCGCCAATCCATCCCGCCGGCCGCGCAAATCGAATCGCGCGCATCGCGAAAAACGCGGCAGCCGCGCAAGCCATCCAAAGAGCGATCCCCATCGATTTCGAGGTTAGCATGGCTTTCGCATGAGTCGGCCTGAACAAGCCGAGGAGCCTATCAATGATGACCGAAGCCGCCAGACAGTCGAACGACGTGAACAAGATTCTCGCCATCGAAGACGATCCCGAGGTCCTGGCTCTGTATAAGTCGTACCTGCAGAAGCGCGGCTACGAAGTGCTCTCGGCGACCGGCGCGAGCGAAGGGATGTCGCTGCTGCAGCGCAATCCCGACACGCGGCTCATCCTGCTCGACCTCAATCTTCCCGGCGGCATGAGCGGCGAGGAGTGGATCGCCTGGTTCATCGCGCAGGGCAAACAGACTCCGGTCGTCGTCGCATCAGGCAAGGGC
>JBAVBF010000538.1:0-7388 GCA_049586115.1 Thermoanaerobaculia bacterium
CATCCGCGTATCATCCGCATTCGCATTGCTATGGATCTGCACTCCCCCCAACCGCCGTTTTCGATCCTTCCTCACGCGGATGCGCTCTATGCGCGGCAGCTCGAAGCCATCAACGAGGTCGCACGGATTGCGACTCTCGATCTCGAACTTGGCCCGATGACACAGCGCGTCACCGACGCGTTGGCGAGCAGATTCGAATGGGAGTTCGTGGCGCTGATCATGGTCGAGGCGGGAATGTTCGTCTGCCAGGCCGTGACCAGTACGACGCCGACGGCGATTTACGCGGGATACAGCCGCCCCCTCGGCAGCGGAGTCGTCGGCACGGTGGCGGCCACGGAGCAGCCGATTCTGCTCGACGACGTTCACGCCTTCCCCGGTTACGTCGAGACCATGCCCGGCACTGCCTCGGAGATCTGCGTCCCGGTTCGCCACGGAGGAAAACTCGTGGCTGTCCTCAACCTGGAGAGTACGCACCGCGCGGCATTCCACGATCAACTTCCGCTGCTCACCATCGTCGCCGATCAACTCGCCGGGGCCATTGCAAACGCGCGGCTGTTTGGCGAAACGAGGGAACGCGCACGGCTGATGGAGATGATGAGCGAGGTTTCCCGCACTGCCCTGGAAGCGAAAGACCTCGGCGATCTCCTCGACCGCATCGTGCGCTACGTTGCGGAGCAGTTTCCGGTCGAGCGGGTGTCGATCACATTGCGTGAAATCAACGCGCATGCCGGGGAGGCGTCGCCGTCAGCGCCCGCCGCCATCCGCTTTCCGATCCGCTTCCGAGGAGAGGATTTCGGACAATTGGAAATCGTGAGCAGGGAGGCGTTCTCGCCGGCAACCGCACTCGCGTTCGAAGCGCTGACGCATCAGGTGGCAGGTGCGATTCATCTCGCCGCCACGAAGCACGATCTCGAACGAGCCAACGAGCATCTGGCGCGCGCCATCGAGACGCTGCATCGCATCTCGACTACGGATCCTCTGACCGGCGTCGCCAACCGGCGCAACTTCGACGAAGCGCTCGTTCTCGAATGGCGCCGTGCCGCGCGCTCCGCCACGCCGCTGTCGCTGATCATGCTCGATATCGACGCGTTCAAAGCCTACAACGACGTCTACGGACATCAGGCCGGCGATGACTGCCTGCGCCGCGTCGCGGAATCGCTGCAATCACACCTGCATCGCGCCGGCGACATCGTCACCCGCTACGGCGGCGAAGAGTTCGCCGTCCTGGTCTCCGGCGTCGACCGCGACCGTGCCGGCGACCTCGCCGAACTGCTGCGCCGATCCATCGAAACGATGCGAATCGAACATCGAGCCTCACGAAACTCCGACGTCGTCACGATCAGCATCGGCGTCGCCACGATGGTCCCGGATCGCGACGGCGATCCGAGCGCCCTCCTCAAAGCCGCCGACGAAGCCCTCTACGCCGCCAAGGCCGGCGGCCGGAACCGCGTCAGCGTGCATGGAGCCATCGAGCCGTAGCGCCGTCGGCCCGACGGCGGGTGAGATGCGAGGGAAGCTCATACCCAGGAGAGACGTTGTCCGAGCAGATGTATCCTGCTATATGTGCATTCAGCGGAAGGAGAGATTCGATGCCTCAGTTACATCTCTATGTTCCTGACGATGTCGCGGAAACGGCGAAGTCACGAGCGAAGGCCGCGGGGAAATCACTATCTGCCTATCTGGCCGACCTCGTGGTGAACGAAGTTGCCGGCGATTGGCCGGATGGATTCTTCGAGGAAATCGTTGGTGGCTGGAACGGGAAGCCTCTGGAGCGGCCTCCTCAGGGTCGCGTTGAAGATCGTGAGAAGTTGTAGCAATGTATCTGCTCGATACGAACGCCTGCATCCGCATTCTCAACGGGACCTCTCCGGCGTTAGCGGAGCGCCTTCGGTTCGTTCCACGCACGCAGGTCCGGCTTTCGTCGGTCGTCAAGGCGGAGCTACTCTATGGTGCGAGAAAGAGTGCCCGGATCGCTGAGAACTTGCGGGTGCTCGAGCGATTCTTCGAGACGATCGCGAGCCTCCCTTTCGACGACCGCTGCGCTGAAGAATACGGCGTACTTCGGGAGGAGCTCGAACGTGCAGGAACGCTGATCGGACCGAACGATCTGCTCATCGCGGCGTCGGCCCGGGCGCACGGTGCGGTCCTCGTTACGAACAACCTTCGCGAGTTTTCGCGTGTGCCCGATTTGCGGATCGACGATTGGGAGTCCCAATAGGCGAGACTACGACGTCTTCGCCTTCGGCATCCGCCGCGCCTCGGCCACCTCGCGGATCATCGCTCCCGCATCCGCGCCGAGGACTTCGCAGACCTCGAGGATCGTCGACAGGCTGGGGATGTTTCCTCCCGCCTCGACGACGCCCAGATACTGATGATGCATCCCCGACCGCCTGGCCAGCTTCACAATCGTCCAGCCGCGAGCGAGTCTCTCCCGTCGAAGGATCGCCCCGAAGCGGACGGCATCAGGATCGGGCTGTCGTGAACGCGGCATCCGGGAAGGGTAGAGCCATGGACATTTGGAATCAAGCAATTCGTGGAAGTAATAGGTCCGTGGACATTTGGAATTGCTTTCCAGACGCTGGATCGCGCCGTGATTCCGACAAAATCGCCTGAAGTGCATCGAATGTACGTCCATGGACTGAATCACGCCGTCAGAAGCCGCGCCATAAATGTCCTCGGACATTTTGAGAAGGCTCCACGCCTATTCGAAGTGTCTGCGCCCCTGCTCCATCTGCGAAAATGCTTCTTTCAGATGTCCATGGAGGGAATCGCGGCGGAGGAAACGTCGTGCAATCGTTCCATGGACTTTTGCAGGAGGCTGGCAGCCTATTCGCTCGCCGGAAACTCCTCCGGCAGATATCCGAGGCCCTACCGCGGAGAGTGAACGTCCCTCAGCCCTGCGAAGCGGCCGGCCACTCCATCGCCATCGCGAATCCCGCTACCCCCGCCAGCTCCTCGGCATGCGCGGACGCCACATCCTCCAGCTCCCGCGTCAGCACGTGATCGACGGACGTTCCCTCCATCCGTGCCAGCTCCCGCAGCATTTCCCGCTGATACCGCGGCACCCGCGCCCGCAACTCCACCAACCGGATCGCCTCCGGCAGCACGGACGCGGGTCATCACCAAGCGCCTCTTCGATGACCGCCTGCTCCCAAATCCGCATCGCCGCCGCCATCAACTCTTCCTTGCTGACCTTCACCCCCATCCGCGTCGAAACCGCTACAATCGCCCCCTCCTCAATCTCCCGTTTCAGCTCCTTCAACGACATCCCGAGGTGATCTGCCGCCGTCATGAGCGCAACCGAGGGACGGGGAGTGAGGAAGATGTAGCGGATGCGGATGCGGGTGATTTCGTCCATTTGGGACGTCTCCTTAACGTATGCAAGAGCATATGTCTAAACCTACAAAGAGTCAAGCCAAGAAGCGTGTGTCGCAACCGAAACTCGGCCAGGAGGGTGCACTCTTCGGCGCGCGTCTGCGCGAGATGCGTATCGAGCGAGGCTTGACTCAGCCTGATCTCGCGGGGCGCGTTGGTACGAGCGCGTCCAACATCAGCGACTTGGAACGGGGAGTCAAAGTTCCGACCCTAACGACCGTTGCAAGACTCGCCGTCGTGTTGGGTTGCAAAGTCACAGACCTTGTCAACGTGCTTGATCGCCCGACTAGGGATCTTGCAAAGGCCTGAAGACCTAGCTAGCCATGGGTAAGGCCTCTCGGCAACCTCATAACGGGATTCAGTACGTCGGGTTACCAGGCGTCACACATGATTGCGAACAGGCAATAATCCGTCTAGTTCAATTTGGTGAAGATATCGAACGAGCGCGAATTCTTTCGAGCTTAAACGAGCATTGCCTACTGTTAACGATAGGGGCTGGCGATCTTATCGCCGTGAAGTCAGGGTTCACCTCCGGTTACAGCGGCGTTGGTCCTCACGCGTTGTCTTACGTTCTTGGGCTATTGGACCTTCATGGCGTCAAAATTGAGGAGTATGAGGTGACACTCGAACTTCTAGGAAGGGTCGATGATGCCGCGCTGACAGTCACCGACATCGAGGATCTTGATGCGCGCCGTCCGATTCGACCGAGCCGGTGGTCAGATTACGTGTCGGAAACGCATTGGGAACGGGCAAGAAACGGCACGTTGTGGCGCGATTTTCCCCCGCTGATTCCTTTTGCGATAGTCGACCCTCGGTTGTCGGATCTGGCAATGTCTTTCTGGGCCGGGCCGGACGAACGCCTTCTGACGGCCTACCGGCGATTGGAAGACATCGTTCGAAAAAGGACAGGCCTCAAGGAATCGGGGTCCAAGCTCTTTTCTCAGGCTTTCGCGGTTGAGAATTCAAGGCTGGTCTGGAAGGACATTGAGACTGCTGAGCAAAATGGACGAGCTAGCCTATTCACAGGAATGTGGATGGCTTACCGGAATCCCAGGGCACATCGAGAGTCACGGCATGGCGCTGGCCAGCAACTTAGCGAGTTTCTTCTTCTTAACCACCTATTCGTTTTGGAAAGACAGGCTCAGAAACGACGTTCGCGGAGAGAGCCGAAACAACGGAAATGAAGGCGGCAGGTATGACAAGCGCACCGCCGCAACTGCAGATGCTCGTCCAATGCTACTTCCTGCGGGACATCACCACGTCGATGGCGCGGTCGATCTCCTCGTGAGGAATCGATGTCGGCTCTGTGGGAAAGAGGATTTCGCGGCGGGTGCCTTTGGATCGCTTCGCGTTAGACGCGGGGGCGGTTTCTGCGGTTCGAATTTTCAGTGATGGGATGTGAGTTACCGGGAGTTTGATTCTTCGCCATCAGCTTCGTATCCTCGTCCATTACGGAAAACGCTATGAGCGACGAAGATTCTAACTCGGGTGGATCGCACGACGGCGGTGTAGAGTGCGACGACGCTGTGCCGCCAAGCGTCGGAGACGCGTTCGTGGAGGCGCGTTCCCGGTTCGGCGCGAGATATGGTGCGGAACGCAAACGTTCGAGCGTTCGAAAGCGTCGGCGAAGCCGGCGTAAGAACCGTAGCCCCCGGCTTTGAGCCGGGGGTTTTCAGATCGGCGCAATCTCGTGAGCCCGCTTGAGCGGGCGAAAGAAAGGTTTCCGAGGTACGATCCGCGACGGGACTTCCGCATGGCGAACTCGCCATGCCACACAGTTACAGCAACATCCTCACGCACGTCGTCTTCTCGACGAAAAGTCGGAAACCATTCATCAATGCTGCGCTTGAGGCGCGGCTCTTTCCCTACCTCGGCGGGATCGTTCGGCAGCTCGACGGCAAGCTATACGTCGTCAATGGAGCCGAGGAACACGTCCACCTTCTGGCTGAACTACCGCCGACGATTGCGGTCGCTGAGGCCATCGGGAAGATCAAGGGCAGTTCGACATACTGGATCCATCAGTCGTTTTCGGAGCAATCGCAATTCGCGTGGCAACGCGGGTACGCGGCGTTCAGCGTTAGCAAATCGAAGGTTGCAGCGGTCGCCCGGTACATTGAAGGGCAGAAGGAGCATCACAAGAAACAGTCGTTTCAGGATGAGTTTCTGGAGCTTCTGCGACGGCACGGGATCGCGATCAATGAAAAATATCTGTGGACGTGATCTTTCGCCCGCTTAAGCGGGCTCCCAATATCGCGTAGCCCTGAAAACCCCCGGCTCAAAGCCGGGGGCTACGGTTCTTACGGCGGCTACGCCGCCGGTTCGGCGGCGAGGACGCCAGCGCTCCATAGAAAAAGGGCCGCCTTGCGGCGGCCCTTCACATTGCGAATCGCTGAGGGAACCTACTTCGGGGCTGGCTTCTCGAAGATCTTCGGGTCTACTGTGGGGTTGATCTCCATCGTCGTCATTTTGCCGCTGCCGGTGGGCTGGCCTCCGGTCGTGGCGCTGAAGGCGACCGGCATGGTGATGCCGTCGAAGGTTTTCCAGTCGGTGTAGTCGGTGATCGACTCGCCGCGCGGCGACTGCGCCACGCGGCGGAGGATTTTGCCCGAGGTGGGGTCGACGAGCCATTTGACTGGGGTGCCGTCGGCGTCGACGGTCAGGACCTGCGCGTCGACGGTTCCGACTTTCTCGGTGCCGGCGGTGGTGAAGACGTACTTCGGATTGTCGACGTTTTTGAGGATGGCGATGATGTCGGCGCGCGACTCATTGCGCATCGACGTCCGTTGCGAGCCGGGCATGTCCTGCGAGCCCATCGGGCTGGACATGAAAGCGCCGTCCGGCGTCGAGACCATGGTCATCTCGCCCATCGGCGTTTTCATGATGCGGCGGCTGGAGTCGGGATACTTCGTGATTGTGTCGGCTTCGATATCCATCGGTCCCTGCGGCGTCTGCATCTGCATCGAACCGACGGTATGCGTCGCCTGAACCGCGTCGATCTTCGCTTTGCCGCCGACGAAGGCTTGCACCTTCTTGATGAGCGCGATGCCTTCGGGGCTGCTCGATGCCGGCTTCGAGGGCGCCGCGGCTGCGGCGCCTGCTGCTGCCGGCTTCGCGCCCGGCTCGGGGATGGTGATGTCGATCGGAGTGACCGTGCCGAGAGTGGAGAGCGGTTTGTCGAAATCCTTCTCCTTGCCGACCACGAGGACCGATACCTGATTCGGCGACACGTACTTCTTCGCCACGCGCGCCACGTCGTCAGCCGTCACGGCCTGCAGGCGGGCGGGATACTGCTGGTAGTAATCGGCGGGATAGCCGTAGAACTCGAGGTTCACACGCTGCGCGAGGATTTTCGCTTTCGAGTCGGCGGTGAAGACGTAGGCGTTGAGGATTCCTTCCTTCGCCTGCGCCAGCTCGTCGGCGGTGAACGGTTTCGACTGAAGGTCGGCCAGATCCGTGCGAAGAGCGTTGACGGCTTCGACCGTCGAGCCGCTCTTGGTTCCCATCCAGATGTGGAAGAGACCGGGGCGGTCGAAATTCGTATCGACGCCGCCGCCGACGCCGTAGGCCAGGCCACGCTGCGTACGGATGTCGTTCATCAGGCGTCCCGAGAACCCTCCGCTGAGGATCTCGTTCATGACCTGCGTCGCGTAGAAATCGGGATTGTTGCGCTGCACGCCGGTGCCGCCGTGGACGACGTAGATGTTGCTCTGCGTGACGTCATCTTTGGCGACGTAGTAAACGCCGGCTTTGGCGGGCGTTCCGACGGCCGGCGCGGCGGCCGGAGCCTGCGGACCTTTCGGCCACGAGCCGAACGCGTCGCGCAGTTTCTTCTCCATCGCCGAGGCATCGAAGTCGCCGACGAAGCTGAGGATGATGTTGTTTGGATGAACGTACTTGCCATGAAACGCGACGAGATCGTCGCGGGTGACGCTGTTGACGGTGGAGTATTCGGTGACGCGCGCGTATGGCGAATCGGCGCCGTAGCCGAGTTTGGCCATCTCGCGGTCGGCGAT
>JBAVBF010000539.1:0-2421 GCA_049586115.1 Thermoanaerobaculia bacterium
CTGGTGAACCTGCTGGCGAAGCGGTTCCGCGGAACGAAGATCCTCGAAGACGTCGACAACCCCTTCCTCGCCGAGTTCTACAAAGACAAGCGCGGCGCGGCCTTCCGCTGCCAGCTGTTCTTCCTGCTCTCGCGCTACGACCAGCAGCGGACGATCAGCCAGCGCGATCTCTTCACCGAGCTGATCCTGGCCGACTACTCATTTCCGAAGGACAAGATCTTCGCGTACATGACGCTCGAAGATTCGGAGCTGATGATCTACAACCGGCTCTACGAGATGCTGCGCGAGAGCGTGCCGAAACCGGACCTGGTCATCTACCTGCAGGCCTCGCTTGATACACTCACCAAACGCGTGAAGAAGCGCGGACGGGCGTACGAGAAGTCGATCTCGCCACAATATTTGCAAGAGCTCAGCGAGGCGTACTCGCACTACTTTTACCGGTACGACGAGACGCCATTGCTGGTCGTGAACACGAACGAGATTGATTTCGTCAACACGCCCGAGCATTTCGATCAGCTCATCGAGCAGATCGCAAACGCAAAGAAGGGCACGCAGTACTACATACCGCTTGGATCCTGAGTAGACGGACCGAGACGGGGTAGATGAAGAGTGAAGGGTGAAGAGTGAAGAGTGAAGGCCGCACGCTTTCACTCTTCACCCTTCACTCTTCACCCTTCCAAGCCTCCTCCCGGCCCACTGGAGGAGAGATGGACAAACGAATCACCGTACCCGCCGTGCGTTCCATGAAGGGTGCGAAGCGCATCGGAATGATCACCGCGTACGACTATCCGAGCGCGAAGGTGGCCGACGCCGCCGGCAGCGACATCATCCTCGTCGGCGACTCCCTCGGCATGGTCGTTCTGGGCTACCCCGATACGCTCAGCGTGACCGTCGACGACATGCTCCACCACACACGCGCTGCCGTTCGCGGCGCCTCGCATGCGCTCGTCGTCGGCGACATGCCCTATCTCTCGTACCACGTGTCTGCCGAGGAGTCGGTCCGCAATGCGGGGCGCTTCATTCAGGCCGGCGCGCACGCGGTGAAGGTGGAAGGCGGCAAGCCGTCGCGCATTCGCGCGATCGAAGCGATCCTCGACGCCGAGATCCCGGTGATGGGCCACATCGGACTGACACCGCAGTCCGTCAACGCGTTGGGCGGATTCAAGCTGCAAGGCAAAAATCTCGACGACGCTCACCGTCTCGTCGACGAAGCGCAGGCGCTCGACCATGCCGGCTGCTTTGCGATCGTGCTGGAGTGCGTACCGTCCGAGCTCGCGGCGATGATCACCGAGCGTGTGTCAGTCCCGACGATCGGCATCGGCGCCGGTCCCGCCTGCGACGGACAGGTCCTCGTTTTTCACGATCTCCTCGGTCTGTACGACGGCCACACTCCGAAATTCGTCCGCCGCTACGCGAATCTCGGCGAGGAGATGCGCATCGCCATCGAGCAGTACCTCGCGGATGTGCGCGACGGTTCGTTCCCGGACGATGCGAAGGAATCGTTCCACGCGGCGAGCGCGGATGAGTTGCGCGCGCTGTACGGCGAAGGCGTGGTCATCGAGATGCCGAAGGCGCAATGAGAGCCGCCCTGGGAACGCGGGCGATGATCGTTGCTACGACGATTGACGAAGTGCGCGCGGCGCGGCCGCTCGGCGCGCGCATCGGTTTCGTTCCGACGATGGGCTTTCTTCACGAAGGCCATCTCTCGCTGATCGATGCCGCCCGCAACGCCGGCGCGAACTTCATCGTCGTCTCGATCTTCGTCAATCCGAAACAGTTCGGGCCGAATGAAGATCTGGCCAGTTATCCACGCGATGAAGCGCGCGACAAAGCGCTGCTGGAGTCGAGGAACGTCGATCTGCTTTTCCTGCCGAGTGTCGAGGTCATGTATCCGCCCGGCGCCCGGACCACCGTCTCCGTCGGAGCCGTTGCCGGGCCGCTGGAAGGGGAGCGCAGGCCGGGGCACTTCGACGGCGTGGCCACGGTCGTTCTGAAATTGTTCAACATCGTCCAGCCAGCCCTCGCCGTCTTCGGACGAAAGGATGCACAGCAGTGTGCGGTCATCGATCGGATGGTTCGCGATCTCGACGTACCGGTAAAACTCGTCTTCGCGGAAACCGCGCGCGAGCACGACGGACTGGCGCGGTCGTCGCGCAACAGCTATCTGTCGTCCGAAGAGAGGAAACGCGCGCCGGCACTGCATCGTGCTTTGCGCGCGGGAGAGGAAGCGATTACGCACGGAGTTCACGACGTCGATGCCGTCGAAACCGTGATGCGGCGGATGATCGCGGAAACGCCGGGCATCGAGGTCGACTACCTCGCCGCCGTCGATCCGGAGACGTTTCTGCCGCCGGCCGATTTTCGTCGCGGCGTGCTCCTCGCCGGCGCGGTGCGGATCGGACGCACCCGGCTGATCGATAA
>JBAVBF010000540.1:0-3661 GCA_049586115.1 Thermoanaerobaculia bacterium
GTTCATCGCCGACCGCTTGCGCATTCGAAATCGGCAGCGGCGTGCGGATGCCGGCGACGACGTCTTCGCCCTGCGCATTCGGCAGGTATTCACCGAAAAAGCGGTGCTCGCCGTTCGCAGGATTGCGCGTGAAGGCAACGCCGGTCGCGCAGTCGTCGCCCATGTTGCCGAAAACCATCGACTGCACGTTGACCGCGGTGCCCCAATCGTCGGGGATCTGATTCAGCTTACGGTAAGTGATCGCGCGCTGGTTGTTCCACGAATTGAAAACCGCGCCGATCGCGCCCCAAAGCTGCTGCTGCACGTCCTGCGGAAAGTCGTTGCCGGTTTTCTCGCGAACGATCCCTTTGTACGTTTCGACGAGTCCGCGCAATCCTTCCGCGGGAATCTCTGCGTCCGTCTTGACGCCCGATTGGTCGCGAAGCGCGAATAGCTCGTGCTCGAAAAGGTCCTTGTCCAACTCCAGCACCACGCCGGAGTACATCTGGATGAAGCGGCGATACGAGTCGAGCGCGAAGCGTTCATCCTTCGACGACGTAGCCAGACCTTGCACCGTTTCGTCGTTGAGCCCGAGGTTGAGGATCGTGTCCATCATGCCGGGCATCGAGGCGCGCGCACCCGAGCGGACGGAGACGAGCAGCGGAGACTTCGCGTCGCCGAATTTGCGGCCGACGGATTTCTCGACGCGCGCGAGGTTCCCGGTGACGGCGGCCTTCAACTCGGGCGGATACGTTTTGCCGTGATCGTAAAAGTACGTGCAGACGGCGGTGGAGATCGTGAAGCCGGGCGGTACGGGGACGCCGATGTTGGTCATCTCGGCCAGGCCCGCGCCTTTGCCGCCGAGGACGTCCTTCATCTTCGCGTTGCCGTCGGCGGCACCGTCGCCGAAGTAGTAGACGTATTGCGGCTGCTGCATGGCCGCGCGATTATCTCCGAACTTCCACATCGACGCTGCTGTAGATCGCGCGGGCGGCGTCGGATTCGGGAATCTGCCGCGGCGAATCGCTGCCGGCGGCGACGAATTCGACGCGAGCCAGATCGACATTCGCTAGCGCAGCTCGAACGGAGGCGATCTCGCGTTCCGTGATCCCTTTGTTGCGTTTCGCGTCGTACCGGAACTCGTGCGCGATGACTCGCAGCGCAACCGGAACGCCTCGAATGATGCTCGCCAGCGACTGCAACTCGTCGCGGCTGGCATCCACGAGGAGGTTGCCGTTCGCGTCGAACTGCAGCGCGAAGAGCGACATGTGTCCGGCGCGGTGCAGCAGCGCGATCGGCACGTCGTCGCGCAGCGGCGTCGCCGCGCAGCCGCCGCGATCGCCGAACCACGGAAACGCGGTGAAAAGCGGAATCGCCTCCTCGTGCCAGTTCAGCGCGCTGAGATGCTTGCCGTCGGACGCGACCGCGAGCGCCGTGTAGCCGTAGTCGTTGCCGCGAATCCAGTTGAAACGCCAGATGCGGCCGTTGGAACCGCCTGCGAGGAAGAGCGGCTGCTTGCCCTGTTCGACGACTCCGGTCATGCGCGCGCCACGCTGCGCGAATTTCGCAGCCTCTCCATTGATCGACCAGCAGCCGTCAATCGCCGCGTTCTTCGGCGCGGCAAGCTCCGTTCCGTGCGCGAGTAGCGAGTGAAGGTTCGCATCATGACCGGCGTACGCCGTATCCGGAATCGTGACGCGCAGATACGCGGCCTCGGCCGGCGCGACGTCAAGCCACTGTGCGGTGCTCACATGACGCTTGGTCATCGTCGCCAGCGGCTGCCAGTTCGCGCCATCCAGCGATCGCTCGAACATCACGTGATTGGCCTCGGCATGCAACGCTACGAGCGAACGGAATCCGACGCGGTCGATACGGCTCGGAGCCGCGAGCGCGATCACGATCGACTGCGGGTAATCGTGCGGCGGCGGAGCCCAGTCCGTGCCGATCTCGCCGTCGATCGTGGCGATAGCCGAAGCGATGAGCATGGCCTCACCCGTGCGCGAAACGATCGTGGCGCCGCGCGAAACGTCGAGAAGGCTGGAGCGTTCGTTGGCTACGTCCGTCGGCAAGGTGCTGGGCAGCCGCCGATCCTCGGGGCGCAGCGGCTCAGCGGGGCGCGAGCAACTGGCGATGAGGAGCAACGCGAACAACGCGCGCCGTTTCACGGACGATACTCGCGACGATCGACGACGATCTTCGTAACGTCGGCGATCTTCATCACGGCGTTGCCGACCGTGCGCAGCAGCGCCATGCGGTTACGGCGCACGCCTTCGTCTTCGACCATGACCATGACTTCGTCGAAGAACGTCTCCAGCTCCGGCGCCAGGGCGGCGAACGTTTCGAGCGCGCGTTTGTAATCGCGTTCGCCGATCATCTCTTCGATCTGATCGGTCGTAATCGAAACCAGATCCGCCAAACGCTTTTCGATATCGGTCTCTAATTTCGAAGGATCGACACGCGACGCCGTTTCCTGGCCGGAAGTGATGTTGGCGATGCGCTTTGCAGAATCGAGGATCGACAGAAAATTCGCCTCGCCGCGCATGGCTTTGAGCGCGGTGATGCGATCGACGAGATCGGTCAGCGACGACGCCCATCCCGCTTCCATCGCCGCGGCGATTTCGTCGTACGCGAAACCGTACGCCGATGCTTCGAGGAGCGTGCGGACGCGTTCGGCGAAGAAGGCGAGGAGGTCAGGTTTGACGGTTGTCGTACCAGTAGCTGAATTCGTTTGATACGAAAAGCCGGTCGCAACACCAACTGCTCGAAAGCTTTCAAACGCTACGTCGATCAGCCGGTCGATTCCCACAGCGACCGCTCGCTTGTCGCGGTTGAGCAGGATCTGGACGACTCCTTGTGCGGCACGCCGCAGTCCGAATGGATCTTTAGAGCCGGTCGGCTTCAAGCCAATCAGAAAGAAGCTAACGACCGTGTCGATTTTGTCGGCGAGCGAGACAATTGCGCCGCTGCGTGTTTGAGGCAAAGCGTCGTCAATGTTGATTGGCAAGTAGTGGTCATAGATGGCCTGCCATACCGCTTTCGACATGCCTTCCTCGCGCGCGTAGATCCCACCGACTTTCCCCTGCAAGTCAGTGAATTCCTTCACCATCTCGGTCACCAGATCTGCTTTGCAGAGACGCGCTGCGGTCCGCGTTTCAGGATCGTCCTGAATGGCAGCAACGATCTTCTCAATTCGCTTTGACTTCTCGAGATAGTTGCCGAGCTTCTCCTGAAACTGCAGCCGTTCGAGCTCGGGCAGCCGCGATTCGAGCGTCCGCTTGCGATCCGTCTCGTAGAAAAACTTGGCGTCGGCGAAGCGGGCGTTGGTGACGAACGAATTTCCGTACGCGGCATTGCCGTCGGGATCGGCGTCGTTATCGAGCACTGCGAGGAACGAGTTGGTCAGCTTCTCGTTCGCGTCGCGGATCGGGAGTTGCTTCTGATGCACACGCATGACGGTGACGAGCACCTCATCCGGCAGCGCGAGGTAGTCGCGTCCAAACTCGGCGCGGACGACGCCCGGATACTCGGTGAGGTATTGCCACTGCGACCAGATCGATGCGTCGACCGCCGGCGTGCCGCCGGCCTGCTGGCCGAGGACGCGGGCGCGTTCGGCCATCACGTGGCGTCGGCGGTCGGCAGCGATGACGACGCGAGCGAGCTCCAGCTTCGTCACGTAGTCGTT
>JBAVBF010000541.1:0-4443 GCA_049586115.1 Thermoanaerobaculia bacterium
CCGCGTGAAACCGTCCTCTCATTCGCTGAAACCGCGGCAATGAACCCGCGTACAGATAACTTTCATGCTCGCTATCTCCCATCTCTCCAAGACCTACTCGAACGGAGTCAAGGCCCTCAACGATGTCACCCTCAACATCGACCGCGGACTCTTCGGACTCCTCGGGCCGAACGGCGCGGGCAAATCGTCGCTCATGCGCACGATCGCCACGCTGCAGGAGGCCGACTCCGGCACGATCACGTTCGACGGATTCAACATCGGCGACGACCCGCGGCTGTTGCGCGGCAAGCTCGGATATCTGCCGCAGACTTTCGGCGTCTATCCGCGCATTCCGGCGATCGAATTGCTCGACTACCTCGCCATTCTGAAAGGCGTCGACGATCGCAAAGATCAGATCGACGCGCTCCTCAACCTCACCAATCTCTGGGACGTTCGCAAGCGCGCGGTCAGCACGTTCTCCGGCGGCATGCGCCAACGGTTCGGCATCGCGCAGGCGCTGCTCGGCGATCCGAAACTCGTCATCGTCGACGAGCCGACGGCGGGGTTGGACCCCGAGGAGCGGAACCGGTTTCATAACCTGCTGAGCGAGATTGGCGAGAACATCGTCGTCATCCTCTCTACGCACATTGTGGAGGATGTCAGCGACCTCTGTCCGCGCATGGCGGTGCTCGCCGGCGGCCGCGTGCTCGTCGAGGGCAAACCGTCGGAGCTGATTGCGAGCCTCAACGGACGCGTGTGGCGGAAGAGCGTGCCGAAGCAGGCCATTCCGGAGTATCGCGCCACGCACACCGTCATCTCCACGCATCTTTTCGGCGGCGAAACGCGCGTGCACATGCTCGCGGATGCAGCACCCGAGGCGGGATGCGAGCTGGTCGCTCCCGACCTCGAAGACGTCTACTTCTCCGTGCTGCGGGACAGCGCGTGCTGACGGACGTCATCCGTTTCGAGTGGCGCTACCACACGCGGCAGGTTTCATTCATTGCCGCGGCGCTTTTCTTCGCCGGCTTCGGCTTCGCGCTCACCGCGACCGGATTCGGTCCGGCCAACGTCCACATCAACTCGCCCTACGACATCGCTCAGTCGCTCGGGATGGTGTCGCTGGCCGCGGTCTTCGCCATCGCCATCTTCTGTGCGAACTCGGTGGTCCGCGATCGCGAACACCATTTCGAGGAGATCGTCTTCTCGACCTCGGTCGAAAAGTTCCCGTACCTCGTCGGCCGTTTCGCCGGCTCGTTCCTGGCCGCGTTCAGCGTGTTCAGCGCGACGGCGGTCGGAATGATGCTGGCCGCGCTGCTTCCGCTGCACGACGCTTCGCGCGTAGGACCGTTCTCGATCCTCCCGTACTTCTGGACGCTGCTCGTGCTCGTGCTGCCCGGCATGCTCGTCGCGGGCGTCGTCCTCTTCGGCATCGCAACGCTGACGCGCAGCGTGCTGGCCAGCGTCGTCGGCGCGGTGGCGATCTACGTCTTCTACTTCGCCGCCGCGGCCTTCACGAACTCGCCGCTGATGGCCGGATCGGCGAACGGCGCAAGCAGCGCCGCGGGAGCATCGCTGCTCGATCCATTCGGCCTGTCGGCGTTCTTCGAACAGACGCGTTACTGGACGCCGGCCATCCGCAACACGCAATTGATTTCGCTGACCGGCAACTTTCTGATCAATCGGATCGTCTGGCTCGTGTTTGGGGCGATCGTCTGGCTCGTCGTCTACAAACGCTTCTCGTTTCGCGTTATGGCGAAGTCGAAACCCGCGGACTCAGTTGACGACGCGTCATCCTGGGAACGCGAGCGCCCCGCCCGCACTTCGCACACGGACCTCTTCGCAAATGCGGGCGGGACGCCCACGCTCCCAGCGCTCCTCGCGGCGTCGCGCATCGAGCTGCGCTCTGTTTTGCGCAGCATCCCGTTCATTCTGCTGACGCTGCTTTGGGCGGGGCTCGCAGCGATGGAGATCCTCGCCGACGTCGCCGGCGGCGAATACGGCGCTGCCTTCTATCCGACCACGTCTCTCATCCTCGGCACGCTGCGCCAGCCGCTTGGCCTCGTGGCCACCGTCATCATCATTTATTACAGCGCCGAGCTGGTTTGGCGGGAGCGCAGCGCCGGCATGGCCGAAATCATCAATGCCACGCCTGCAGCGAACGCGGTGTTCGTTTTCTCGAAATGGCTCGCGCTCTCCGCGATGATCGGCGTCCTGATCGTCACCGGCATCGGCGTCGCGGTCGTCGTCCAGCTCACGCGCGGCTTCCACGTCTTCCATCCCACGCTGCTGCTCGCCTTCGCCGCGATGCTTGCCATCCCGCTGATGCTTTTCGCGATGGTGGCAGTGTTGATCCAGACATTGAGCCCATCGAAGTACTTCGGCCTCTTCGCCGTCCTCGTGGCCGGAGTGCTCATCCAGGCCGGCAGCGCCCTCGGCATCGAACATCCGCTGCTGACGTTTGCCGGCGCGCCGCCGCTGCAATACAGCGAGATGAACGGCTTCGGCGCCTCGTCCACGCCGTTCCTCTGGTTCATGGCGCTGTGGACCGCGATCGGATTGCTGTTCCTGCTCGCGGCATCCGCGCTCTGGCGCCGGCCGGGCGGCACGAGCATCCTGCGCACGCTCGCAAAGAACGCAGACAGACGAATCACAGCGATCCTCGCCACGATTGCCATCGCCCTCGCCGCATTCATTTTCTACAGCACGAACATCCTCAATCGCTGGACGTCGACCGCTGCGTCGCTCGCCTGGAGCGCCGATTACGAACGCACCTATCACGCCGCCGCGACCATTCCGCGTCCGCACATCGCCGCGAGCGTTGCCGACGTCGCGCTCTATCCAAACGAACGGCGCTACCACGTCACCGGCCGCTACGATCTCGTCAACGACGGTGCGATGCCGATTGCCAACGTGCTCATCTCCGTCCCTCGCGATGCGCGCGTGACCACGCTCGCGCTCCCCTCGGCGAACATCATCCGCAACGAACGGTTCGCAACGTACGACGTCCGATTCGCGCAGCCGCTGCAGCCGCACGAGCACACCACGTTGCAGTTCGATCTCACCTACGAACACCGCGGCTTCACCGCGACCGCGGCCGACACATCCGTCGCCGCGAACGGCTCCTTCATCACGCCCGCGCGCTGCTTCCCGATCCTCGGCTATCGCCGCGGCTACGAAATCAGCGATCCGATCGAGCGCAAGAAACGCGGACTCCCTCCAGCCGCCGGCGAGGAGACCGACATCGAAGACCTCGGCGTCGAGTGGACGAACGTCGACGTCACGCTTTCAACCGCCGCCGATCAGATCGCGCTCGCGCCGGGACGGCTGATCAAGGAGTGGACCGCGAACGATCGCCGCTACTTTCACTACCGCTCCGACGTGCCGATTCACAACAACCTGATCTTCGCCTCGGCTCGCTACGCCGTCGCGCGCGAGGCCGCGGGCAGGACGCCGATC
Source organism: Thermoanaerobaculia bacterium (assembly GCA_049586115.1). Classification (GTDB taxonomy): domain Bacteria; phylum Acidobacteriota; class Thermoanaerobaculia; order Gp7-AA8; family Gp7-AA8; genus JADGNZ01. The sequence continues at coordinate 3,436 of JBAVBF010000541.1, forward strand.
GAGGTCTACTACGATCCTGCACACCGCGACAACGTCGAGCGCATTCTGACCGCCGCTGCCGATTCGATTCGCATTTTCGAAAACGCCTTCGGTCCGTATCCGCAGTCGCAGTTGCGCATCGCCGAGGCGCCCGCGTACGCAAGGTTCGGCGGGCTGGCCATGCCCGGCCTGGTTTTCCTCAGCGAAAGCCGCGCCTTTCTGATCGACGCGCGCGACCCGGCGAACATCGACCTCACCGTCGATCTAGTAAGTCGCCGCACTGCGCACGAAGTTGCGCATCAGTGGTGGGGCCACTCCGTCACGCCGGCCGTCATCCCCGGGGCGAGCACGATCATCGAGTCGTTGCCGCGCTACTCCGAGCTGCTCGTTCTCGACAAACGCTACGGACGCGGACAGGTTCGCCGCTCGCTGCAATTCGAGCTCGATCGCTATCTCGCCGGCCGCGCCGCCGACGAGAAGACCGAAGTGCCGCTGACGCGCGTCACCGATCAGGCCTACCTCTACTACGGCAAAGGCGCCATCGTCATGAACGCGCTCAAAGAGCTCCTCGGCCAAGAGACTCTCAACCGCGCCCTGCGCAGTTTCGTCGCCGCGCAAAGCGGTCCGGCGCATCAGCCGAAAGTCGAAGAGCTGCTGCAATCGATCGAAGCTGTGACCCCGCCGCAAAATCGCGCACTCGTCAACGAATGGACGCGCGACGTGATCCTGTACGACCTTTCCCTGACCGCGGCGAGCTCCCGCCGTCTCGCCGGCGGCCGCTTCGAAGTGACGATGCAGGTGAACGTGCACAAGTCGCGCGCCGACGAACGCGAGCTGCCGGTCAACGAATCGATCGAGCTCGGAGTGTTCGCCGCCGATCCCGATGTCGCGGTCGTGAACGACGTTCTCCATCTCGCCGCGCATCCGCTACAAAACGGCGCGAACACGATCACCGTGATCGTCGACAAGCAGCCATCGTTCGCCGCGATCGATCCCTATCTCACCCGCATCGATCGCAACCGTTTCGAC
>JBAVBF010000542.1:0-3517 GCA_049586115.1 Thermoanaerobaculia bacterium
CGTTCGATGAGCGGCGCTTCATCGAACATCGGGACGACGATCAACACATCTTCGGGCCGCGACCGCGCGTCGCCGGGCGATGGATTTCCTCGCATCAGCCACCACGCGTACGCCGCTACGATTCCGACGGCTGCGGCGAGCGAACCGGCGGCGGCGAGGGGAAGGAGCATCGGCGGCCAGTGTAAGCGAAGGCACTCATCAGCACGAGAAACGGAACGGCCGGAACGCGGAAGCGGTGATATCCCGGCACGCCTCCGCCCGCGGCGATGAGCCAGATCGTGATCAAGGCGAAGAGTCCGAACGCCAGCCGCGAGTGCGGAGGAACTCGAGTCGCGGCAATGATCGGCAACAGGACGAGCGGAAGGAGAACGATCGCCCAGACGATCGATACGGCGATCAGAATCGGATGCGCTCTCGCGAACGTTGCGAAGCCGCCGTCCACCATCGCCGCCAGGCCGCCGTTCGTCGTGTAGAGCCCGAACGTTCGCGCGTACTCAGTGACGCCCGGCTCGAAGAGCGTGCGGAACATGCCGAAGACGTGCGTCGTCGTCCAGCCGATCGGATCGGAGGCAATCCGCGACACTCCCTCGCGCCGCATCTGCGCGTAGCGCTGCGGATCCGTGGCCCGCGCGCCGTCGCGCGCGATGAGCTGACGCCGCATCTCCGCAAACGGGACGCCTTCCTGCCGCGCCGCGACCGACCCGCCGGCGGTGATGTAAATCGAACGGTCGATGAGGCTCGAAAATCCCGGATAGCCAGTCATCACGTAATTGCGGATGTGCCAAGGCGCCAGCAACGCGACGCAGGTGACGAAGAGGATCAACGCGCGTTTCGGCTGGAACCAGACGGCCACGATCGGCACAATCAAAACGAGCGGCCACGCGATCGGTTTCACGTAAATCGCGGCGCAGAGCGCGACGCCGGCGGCAATCGGTTTCTCGCAAATCGCCGCGCAGGCGAACAGCAACAGGCACAGCGTGAAGAGCGTCTCCGGCATCACCTTCAATGACCAGATCATCATCGTCGGCTCGATCGCGACGGCGAGCGCGCAGATGCCGGCGAGGCGGTCATCGTCAAACAGTTGCCGCGCGATCCGCCACGTCACGATGACCAGGAGCACCGCGAAGAGGATGTTCATCGCCATGATCAAGGCGTCCGAAGCGTGGAGCGCCATCAACGGCGCGAGAACGAACGGATAGCCCGGCGTTCGAAAAGTCTCCGGCTTGCCGTGCGCGTCGAGAAACGCGCCGCGCGAAGCCAGACTTTGCGCGCCGGCCGTGTAGGTGACCGAGTCGCTGGCGCGGAAGGCATCCGGCGGCCCGAGGTTGCCGAGGAGAAGGATGAGGGAGATGCGGATTGCGATCGTCAGCAGGATGGCGATGCGCAACATCGTGCGATTCTATTCAGAGGAAGACGGTTCACGCGGAGAACGCGGAGAGACGGAGAAAGGCAACTCCGCGCTCTCCGCCACTCCGCGAGCCCCGCGTGAACCGTACCCTCTCCCAATCCACGCCTCCCTCGCATAAAATCACCGTTCGCATGCTGCGCACCGTCATCGCCGCCACCGGGAGCCATATCCCGCCGATCCGCGTTCCGAATTCGGAATTCCTGAATCACGACTTCCGCACCGCCGACGGCAAGCCGTTGACGAAAACGAATGCCGAGATCGTCAGGCAGTTCGAAGCGATCACCGGAATCCAGGAACGCCGTTACGTCGAAAAAGGCACCGTCACCTCGGACATCGCATTCGAAGCGGCGAACGAGGCGTTGAAGTCGTCCGGCATCGATGGCGAGTCGCTCGATCTCATCATCGTCGCCCACAACTTTGGCGACGTGCAGCGCGCCGGCGGACATCCCGACCTCGTGCCGTCGCTGGCAGCGAGAGTCAAGGCGAAGCTGCGGATCGTCACGCCGCGCGCGGCCGCGTTCGATCTCGTCTTCGGCTGCCCCGGCTGGATCCAAGGCGTCATCACTGCCGACGCCATGATCCGCGCCGGCGACATCCGCCGCGCGCTGATCATCGGCGCCGACACGCTCTCGCGCATCTCCGATCCGCACGACCGCGACAGCATGATCTACGCGGACGGCGCCGGCGCCACGATCCTCGAAGCGCGCCACACCGACTCCGGCATCCTCGCGCACGCCACCCGCTCCGACACGCTCGATCACTCCACGATGCTGACCATGGGTCCGTCGTACAAAGATGAGGTCTTCCTCGAAGCGCTTTTTCTGAAGATGGAAGGCCGCAAGCTCTACAAATACGCGTTGCAAACGGTGGCCGGCTCGATGCAGGAATGCCTCGACAAAGCCGGCATCCCGCTGCGCGACGTCTCGAAAATCCTCATCCACCAGGCCAACGGCAAGATGGACGAAGCGATCATCAACGCGCTCTACGGCGCCGCCGATCTGACGCCGCCGCCCGACATCATGCCGATGACCATCTCCTGGCTCGGCAACAGCTCCGTCGCCACCGTCCCCACGCTCCTCGACCTCATCGCCAAGCAGCAGCTCGACGGCTACGCCTTTCACTCCGGCGAAATCGTCCTCTTCGCCTCCGTCGGCGCGGGGATGCACATCAACGCATTCGTCTACCGGATGCCGTAACGATTGATCCGCGAGAGAACCTAATCCGCAGATTACGCAGATTAAAAACCTGGCGGCCTTCATCTGCGTAAATCTGCGTAATCTGCGGATGAACTCTCATGAAACCGAAGATGACCTCCGGCGTATCATCCGCCGACTACTCGTCCCTCATCGAAAAGGAGAAGCTGCATGCGCCGTCTGTTCCTCGGAGTCGGAATCCTCTTCCTCGCCATCAACGGGTTCGCGCAAAGCGCGGACGAGATCATCGCCAGGTACATTAAGACCGTCGGCGGCATGGATCGCGTCAATGCCGTAACCTCAATCAAGCGCACCGGCAAGTTCACCGGCGGTGGCGGATTCGAGGCCCAGGTGCTCGAAGAGAATGCGCGTCCGAATCTCGTGCGGCAGGAGTTCTCGCTGCAGGGGATGACCGCCGTCAACGCGTACGACGGCACCACCGGCTGGAAGATCGATCCGTTCGAAGGGAAGAAGGACCCCGAGTCGCTCAGCGAGGAAGAGCTGAAGTCGATCATCGAGGATTCCGATCTCGACGGCCCGCTCGTCAACTACGCGAAGAAGGGCAACAAGGTCGAGTCGCTCGGCACGGAGACCGTCGAAGGTTCCGAGGCTTACAAGATCAAGGTGACGACTCCGAGTGGCGACGTGCGGACCTACTTCATCGACAGCACTTCGTACGTTCCGATCAAGATCGAGACCCGACGCATGATCCGCGGCGCCGAGCGCAACTACGAGACCATCCTCGGCGACTACAAAGAGGTCAACGGCTGGTACCTCCCGTTCTCCGTCGAGAACGGCGTGAAGGGAAATCCGAACCGGCAGAAGACGACCTACTCGAAGATCGAAGCGAACGTGCCGATGACCAGCGCGCTGTTCGTTCGGCCCGGGAGTGGGGCGACGGTCGCCGTCGCGCAGG
>JBAVBF010000543.1:0-1637 GCA_049586115.1 Thermoanaerobaculia bacterium
GCTCGGAACGGCGGGTGACGATGTTCTGGGCGATGTTCTTGTAGTAGTCGCGCGCCGCCGGAGCGGTGCCTTTGGCGTCGGGATCGGCGGCGAAGAGAAGCTCCGTCAGGCGATCCTTGCCGTGGAAGTTGAGGTCGAGCTTCGTCGTGGTCTGCGGGTTGAGGTCCGTATTCAGCTTGCCGACGACCTGGCCGGCGTAGTCGGTCTCTTTGCTCAGCTCCGGCAGGCGGATGAGCACCGCGTGATCGTCAGCCTTGCCGTACTGCTGGATGGACGCGGTCGAGAGATCGGCGCGGAGGCGGTCCATCGGAACGGTGTCTTTGAACCGCAGCGTGATCGTGGCGCCGCCGGCGAAGTCGATGCCCCAGTTCACGCCGTGCTTGAGGAACATCGCCAGGCCGAGAAGCATGAAGAGGACGGAGAACGAAACGGCGTAGAAGCGCCATTTGACGAAGTCGTATTTTGAGTTGACGAAAATCTGCATGGCTGTTTCCTTAGATGCTCATCTCGGTCGGGCGATTCTGCGATTTGTACATGACGTCGAAGATCACGCGCGACACGAAGAACGCGGTGAAGACCGACGCGAAGAGACCGATCAGCAGCGTGACGGCGAATCCCTTGATCGGGCCCGTTCCGAACTGGAAGAGGAAGAGCGCCGAGATGATCGTGGTCATGTGCGTGTCGATGATGGTTCCGAAAGCGCGGGAGAAGCCGTTCTCGATGGCCGCGCGGACCATCTTGCCGTCGCGCAGCTCTTCGCGGATGCGCTCGAAGACGAGCACGTTTGAATCGATGGCCATGCCGAGCGTGAGGATGATGCCGGCGATGCCGGGCAGCGTCAGCGTGGCGTGGAAGAGCGCCATCATGCCGAGCAGGATGACGAGATTCAGCAGCAGCGCCAGCACCGCATTCACGCCGGCGCCCTTGTAGAAGAGCAGCACGGCCAGGATGAGGGCGATGAAGCCGATGAGCGACGCCAGCACGCCCTGGCGGATCGAGTCGCGCCCGAGCGACGGACCGACCGTGCGCTCTTCCAGTGTCGTCAGCGACGCTGGCAGCGAGCCGCTGCGCAGTTGCAGCGAAAGGTCGGCCACCTGCTGCGGCGTGAAGTTGCCTTCGATCACTCCGGATTCATTGATCTGGCTGTTGATGACCGGCGCGGAGATGACTTTGTTGTCGAGGACGATGGCCAGGCGCCGCTTGACGTTCTGCCCGGTCAGGTCACCGAACTTGCGCGCGCCGTCCGGCGTCAGCGAGAAGGCGACGTTCGGCTGGCCCATCTGGCTCTTGGACGCTTTGGCGTTCTTCAGGTCCGTACCGGTGACCGGAACCGTCTTGCGAATGGCGTAGTACTCGACGCCGGTGGAGCGGCCGAGCGCGTCTTCGCGGTTGCCCGGCAGGATGTCCACTTCCGTTTTCATGTTCGCCGGCACATTCGTCATCGCCGCCTCGGGCGTCGATCCCGGCTCGCCTTCGACGAGGCGGAACTGGAGCTGGGCGGTGGTCTTGATGATGTCCTTGACGCGGGCGGGATCGTCGACGCCGGGAAGCTCGATGACGAGCCGGTTGGCGCCTTCGGTGGCGATGTACGGCTCGGTGACGCCGAGGGCGTTCACGCGGTTGTCGATCGTCTCGAC
>JBAVBF010000544.1:0-10162 GCA_049586115.1 Thermoanaerobaculia bacterium
CGACAGGTTCGGTTCGTGGCCGACGCAGATGATCCGCCGTTCGGCACTGCTGTCGACGAGCGCGCGGAAATCATCGACGGTTGCATCCGGCTTGAGCGCGTCCGAGGTCCTGAAGGTGATCGACTCGTACGCCTTCTCCACCCACTCCGCCGTCTCCACGCAACGGATCAGCGGACTCGAATAGATCACCTCTGCCTTTGGAAAACGGTTCTCCAGTCCGCGGCCGATCTGCTTCATGCGCCGGTTGCCGGTCCCGGTCAGGATGCGCGCGTCGTCATCGGCGCGCGCGCCGTGCGGCTCGGCGATTCCGTGACGGAGCAGGACGATGAATTTCTCGGTGCCGGTCATCGCGCCTCGAATCGAACTTCCACATCGAACAGTTGCGCGAAGTATTTCGCGCGCTTCATGGCGCTGGCAATCTCGACCGACGCATCCGATCGGGTGCGCACCGTGAACAGCGCCTGATCGCGCCGTACGCGAACTGCCACATCGCGCACCGAGCCGCGATGCCCGCGGTCCAGCCCCTCGGCGATGCGCAGGATCGCCGCGAGCTTCTCCACGTCCTGCTGCTGCGTCGGCGTCAGTTCCGAGAAGTTCGGATGTCCGGCCTCGGGTGTCGACTTGCGGTAGTACCGCGCCGCGTTGGCGATGATCAGAATTTCTTCATCCGTGAAGCCGCGCAGATCGGCGTGGCGGATGAGGTAGTAGCTGTGTTTGTGATGCGCGCGGTCGCTCACATGCAGTCCCGCTTCGTGCAGCAGCGCCGCCGATTCGAGCAGCGCAGTCATCTGATGTTCAAGCGCATGAAGGGGCTTGGTCTGGTCGAAGATGCGCGAGGCCAGCTTGGCCACGTGCATCCCGTGTTTGAGATCGCAATCGGTGCGTTGCGCGAGCGAAAGTACCGACGCCTGCCGCAGCGACCCGCCGCTTTCCTCAGTCGTTTCGAGCGCGGCCACGCGGCTTTCCAGCATCCCTTCGCGCATGGCCACGGGGCAGGCCAGCAGTTCGTCGATCCGGAAGACGTCGAGGAGCGTATCGAGAACGATCGCACCCGCCAGAACGCTGGTGGCGCGCGGCACGTCGAGTCCGAATCGTTCGGCGCGCTCGGATGCGGACATCGACGCCAGCACCGGAATCAGCGCGGAAACGGACTCGCGCGCAAGCCGGCGCAAGCCGTGGGTCGTAGCCGTCGTCTCGTCGCCGGCAGTCATCGTCGCCAGCGTCTGGATCGTGCCCGATGTTCCGACGCAGAGATCGACGCCGAGGCGGAGAATGCGGCGCCGAAGTTTGCCGCTGCGTTCTTCGATGTGTTCGCGGCACTGCTCGACCGCGCGCGGAACGGGGCGATCGATGAGGCCGAATCGCTGCGCCAGCCGCAACGCGCCGAGCGGCTCGCTGCGCGTCAGATACGTTTCGTCCGCCGTGCCGACGATCAACTCCACGCTTCCGCCGCCGATATCTATGCAAAGCGCCGTCTGCCCATCGACCTCGACCGCCGATCGCACCGCGCGGAGGATGTAGTCCGCCTCCTCCTCGCCGGAGATGACGCGCACTTTCACGCCCGTCTCGTCCTTCACGCGCCGCAGAAAGTCGCGGCGATTCGGTGCCTCGCGCACGGCGCTTGTCGCGACCGCGACGATTTCATCGACGTTCCATTTCGCGGCGATCTCCGCCATCTGCCTGATCGTCGCGACCCCGCGGTCCATCGCTTCGGCGGTCAGAGGCTGTCCGTCGAGACTGGCCAGCCCGAGCTGCACCATCTCCTTCTCGCGGTCGACGACGCGATAGCCATGCTCGCGCGTCTCCGCCACGATCATGTGAATCGAGTTCGTTCCGACGTCGATTGCGGCAATCCGCCGCGGTTTCGTGGCCATGTCGCTGAGGAGTATCTGCGCTCGAAGACGTTCCCGGTGGAAAGACTATGCAAAATGCACGTGAAGCAGGCGGCGACGTGGAGGAGAATCGGCGGATGAAGACGAATGTGCATCGAATCGAGCCGGGCAGCAAAGTCCGGATCGGTGATCTCGATCCCGAAGTCACGCTACTATGCGATGACAAAGCCGACGGGAAAGCGAAAAGCGCCGAACTGCAGCTGCGGCTGGGCGAACTTCAGGAATTGCTGTTCGCCGAGCATCGTCGGAAGGTGCTGATCATCCTTCAGGGCATGGACACCTCGGGGAAAGACGGAACGGTGCGCCATGTCATGAGCGCAACCAGCCCGGCCGGCGTGCGCGTGGTGTCGTTCAAGACACCGACCGCCGAGGAGCTCGATCACGATTTTCTCTGGCGCGTGCATGCGAAGACGCCCGGCAACGGCGAGATCGCCGTCTTCAACCGCAGCCACTACGAAGACGTCCTCGTCGTCCGCGTCCATGAGCTGGTCGATGAGAAGGTCTGGCGCAAACGCTACGACCAGATCAACGCCTTCGAAAAGACGCTGGCCGCGAGTGGCACGCTCATCCTCAAGTTCTTCCTCCACATCAGCAAGTCCGAACAGCGCAAGCGGCTGCAGGAACGCATCGACGATCCGAAGAAGCACTGGAAGTTTCAGCACGGCGATATCGAGGAACGCAAGCTGTGGGACGACTACATGGCCGCGTACGACGACGTTCTGGAACGGACGTCGACGAAGCACGCACCGTGGTACGCGATCCCCTCGGACGCGAAGTGGTACCGCAACCTGGTGATCAGCGCCGTCATCGTCGACGCGCTGGAGTCGCTCGGCATGGAGTACCCGAAGGTGGATTTGTCAGCAGAAGTCGTTGAGTGAGTGAAGGGGGAACGGCAAAACCGTTCTCTTACTCGCTCTTCGGCGTCAGGCTTTTCGGCGGCGCCTTCTCGATCGTGACCGTGTTTCGGGGTGCTTCCAGCACCAGCCCTTCCTTCAGCGCGAAATCCTCGAGCGCCTGATCGGCGAGTGCCTTCTGCTCCTGCTCCTGCATCTCGATCTCGCCGGAATTGAGCGTGTCGCGAGCAACGCGGGCGCGGCCGGCCGCTTTTTCGCGCTCGTCTTCAACCATCTCGTGGAGGCGGTTGAGCGTGTCGCCGGAGCCGCCGATCTGGGAGACCATCCCCGCGGCCATTTCGTTGAGCTCCGCGGTGGCGCGTTTGATCTTCAGATCATCGATGCTGTTCTTCAGCGACTGCAGCTTCGCCTGGGCCGCCTTCACCGACACATCGCGCGCCCGCAGCAGCTCCCGGTATGTCGCTTCCGCGGACTCGAGTTGCGTCCGGTTCTCGACCAGTTCGCGCTGAACGGTCTGCAGGCGCAGCGCCTGCTGGCTGGCCAGCTCGCGATTGCCGGCGCGCAGGTTCGCGGAAGTCTTCGCGCGGAGCTCGCGCTCTTCCTGCTCGAGGCGTTTGACCTGCGTCATCAGCCGTTCGCAGAGTCCGGCGTGCGCGGCAAGGCCCTGGTTGTAGTTCGCGATCTGCTTGCGGATGTTCTGCTTCTCCACCTCGAGCAGCGCCTCGGGATTCTGGCGCTCGATGCCGCCGATGAAGAGGCTCAGGAAGCCGCGAAAGAGGTTGGCGATTCGTCGGAACATTCAGGTCTCCACTCGAATGCGGAGATCGTACCGCTCATTCACCCCGAATTTACCGGTGCCGCAAGCAAACGGAGCCGCTTCCGCCTACCATCCGCGCCAACACAAGGAGGCTTTGCAGGAAATGCAGATTCGCAACTCGGCAGCCCGCTTCTTCGCCGCGGCCGCGATCGTCGCCGGTTCCACCGGTGCGTTCGCTCAGGTCACACCCGCCGCGGGATTTACTCCGCCGGACGATTCGCCCAAGGTCAACGTCGGTGCCACGATCTTCGGCGACTACACGTACGTCGAATCGCCCGAGGCCAAAGACACGGACGGCAACACCATCAACAACAGCTCGTTCAACATCACGCGCGCCTACATCAACATCACCGGCAACCTCAATCACATGATCGCCTTCCGCATCACGCCGGACGTTTCGCGCGAGACCAGCGCCGGCGCGTCGCTGAGCGGCAGCCAGCTCTTTCGCCTCAAATACGCGTACGTGCAGCTCAACCTCGACGACTGGATGACGAAGGGTTCGTGGGTTCGCGGCGGCGTCCAGCAGACGCCGTACACCGACTACACCGAAGGGATTTACCGCTACCGTTTTCAGGGCACGATCTTCGCCGAGCGGACCACCGGTCTGCCGTCATCCGACGCCGGCCTCTCCGGCCACTACAACTTCGCCGGCAACTACGGCGACATCCACGCCGGTTTCTACAACGGCGAGGGCTACGCGAAGGCCGAGGTCAACAACGAGAAGGCGTTCATGGTCCGCGGTACGGTGCGCCCGTTGCCGCTGGGCGGCGTCTTTCTCAAAGGTCTCCGCCTGACCGCATTCGTCGACGAGGATCACTACGTCGAAGGCGCCAAGCGCGAGCGCGAAATCGGCCAGATCACGTACGAGCATCCCCTGGTCAACGCCGGCTTCGATCTGCTTCGCGCCAAAGACCGCACCTCGGCTACCAAGGCCCAGGTCAACGCGAAAGGGTGGTCGCTCTGGGTGACGCCGAAATTCGGCACCACGGGATGGGAAGCGCTCATCCGCCACGACGACTACGTTCCGAACGATGCCATCAACTCGCAGAAGCAAAAGCGCGACATCGACGGAATCGCCTACTGGGTCCCGAACCTGAACGGGAAGACGGCGGCGATCCTCTTCGACCGCGATCAGCTGAAGCGCACCGGACTCACGCCCGCAGCTCCGAACACGACCAACTACGAAGTGAAGTTGCTGATCTCGTTTTAACCAAATCAATAGGAGCGACAAATGAAGAAGCTGTTCTTCGCGGCCATCGCGCTGCTTGCGACTGCTCTATCCGCACAAACCCTGAAGATCAATGGCGCCGGCGCCACGTTTCCCAATCCGATCTACACGAAATGGTTCGACCAGTACCACAACATGCATTCGAACATTGAGATCAACTACCAGTCCATCGGCTCCGGCGGCGGCATCCGCCAGCTGTCTGCAGGCACCGTTTTCTTCGGCGCCTCGGACGGTCCGATGACGAATGATCAGATCACCGCCGCCGGCTTTCGCATCATCCATCTGCCGACGGTCCTCGGCGGCGTGGTGCCGGTCTACAACGTCCCCGAGATCAGCGCGGAGCTGAAGTTCACCGGCCCCGTCCTCGCGGACATCTTTCTCGGCAAGATCACGAAGTGGAACGACGCCGGCATCCGCGCCTCGAATCCCGGCGTGAATCTTCCCAATGCCGACATCACCGTCGTGCACCGTTCGGACGGTTCCGGCACGAGCTACATCTGGTGTGATTACCTCTCGAAAGTCTCGCCGGAGTATCGCAAGACGGTTGGCGTCGCGACGTCCGTCAACTGGCCAGCCGGCGTCGGCGCGAAAGGCAACGAAGGCGTGGCGGGACTGGTCAAGCAGACGCCCGGCTCGATCGGCTACGTCGAGCTGATCTACGCGCTGCAGAACAAGATCTCGTATGGTGAAGTGCAGAACGCTGCCGGTGAATGGGTGCGTGCGTCTACGGACACCGTCTCGAACGCAGCCTCCTCCGCGGCGAAGAACATGCCGAAGGATTTCCGCGTATCGATCACCAACGCGCCCGGCCACAACGTCTACCCGATTTCGTCATTCACCTGGCTCCTTCTGCAGGAAGCGCCGAAGGACGTGGCCCGCTCGCGCACGATGGTCGATTTCATGCGCTGGGCTCTCACCGACGGCCAGCAATTCGCCCCGCAACTCGGTTACGCGCCACTGCCGAAGGAAGTCGTCGCGCTGGAGCTGGAAGCGCTCAAGAAGGTGCGGCAGTAGCCATTGACCAACATGCCTGTCGGCCTGCGGCGTAGCCGCCGTAAGAACCGTAGCCCCCAGCTTTAGCTGGAGGTTTTTCGGGTCTTACACGTTCGTGAGCCCGCTTCAGCGGGCGAAAGCCAACCCCACGTGAACGTGGGGGCTTCAGCCCCTCACCACGGCTACACGATCGCCGCGTGGCCGCCTGCTTCGAGGATGTAAAGCGCCCAGGGGCGCATCCCGAAGTGGGTGGCCATGCGGCGGCGATCGTCGAGCCAGGCCACGTTCGGAATCGTGAAGCCGGTCTTTTTTCGCGCGAGAACCGCGTCAGGCAATGGGCGTTTCGGCGCGCGGGTCAGCAGCTCTTTGCCCTTCATCGACAAAACCGCCGATGCGACTTTTTGCAGCAGGAACGCATCGACGAGCGGGACGCGCACTTCGAGCGAATGCGCCATCGAGGCCCAATCGATGTCGCGCAACAGTTGATTGCGTAGCAGCAGCGACGATTCCATCGCGGCAACGCGCGCGAATGCGGTACCGGGATCAGGTGTGATCGCATCGCGAATGCGATCGAGCACCTGCAAACGCTTCAGACCTTCGCGCGCCATCTCTTCACCGACGACGGACGCCACATCCTCGGGCAGGAAGAGTCCGCGCTTCATCAGGTACGCGCCCTCGTACGACGTGCAGTACTTCAGCGTGTACGGCGTTTTCGGACTGAAGCGCGTGCGGTTTCTGGCGATGCGTCCGGAGACTCGCCGGAACGCTGCTGCCGCGCTTGGTGTGTGCTTGAACGCTCCGAACATCCGCACGACCCGCGGGATGATCCGGAATGTCGTATAGCCGCCCAAGAGCTCATCGCCTCCCGTGCCGGAGAGCGCCACTTTCCAGCCCAGCTCCGCCGCCGCTTTGCAGACGAAGTACGAGTTCAGGCCATCGAACGATGGTTGGTCCATCGCCTCCATCGCCCGCGGCAGTTCGCTTCGAAACTCCTCGCCGCTCAACGTAGCGGTCCTGTGCGTCGTGCCGTATTGCATCGCCACCTGCGCCGCCAGCGGCGCCTCGTCTTTCTCGGTGCCGATGTATTCGCCGAAGCGAAGCGTGACCGTCTGCAGCGATGCGATCGTTTCCGACGCGAGCGCGACGATCGTGCTGGAATCGCGGCCGGACGAGAGAAACGCTCCGACCGGAACATCGGAGACGAGATGGTAGCGAACCGATTCGCGAACTCCCTCGGCGATGATCGCCGCGCGCTCGTCATCGCTGTAATGACGATGTTCGTTCACCGCGTCGCGAAGCACCGCCGCGATGGAAAAATACTCTCGTGGCTCTGACGCGCCGTCCCGCGTAACCATCATCGACGTTCCTGCCGGCAGTTGACGGATCGCCTCGTACATCGTGAACGGTTCCGGGAGGTGACCGCGAAGCAGGAAGCCGGCGATGCCCGCCGGATCGCGCGTCGCCGAAACGCCGCCGCCCGCCAGAATCGCCTTCACCTGCGACCCGAACCGGAACGTCGTTCCATCGTTTGCGTAGTACAGCGGCTTGATCCCATACGGATCGCGTGCGAGGAACAGTGTGTTCCTGCGCGCGTCCCAGATTGCGAAGGCGAACATGCCCCGCAGTCGCGCCAGCATCGCATCACCCCACCGCCGATACATGCGCAACACGACCTCGGTGTCGGACATTGTCGCGAATGTCTCGCCCTCGCGCGCGAGCTCTTCGCGCAACTCTCTGAAGTTGTAGATCTCGCCGTTGAACGTCAGCACCATGTCGCCCTCGCGGCTGACCATCGGCTGGTTCGCGCGATCGCTGACGTCGATGATCGACAGACGGCGATGTCCGAAGCCCACACGGCCATCGGACGAGAGCCAGATGCCCGCGGCGTCAGGACCGCGGCTGCGCATCGCTTCGCGCGTTCGCGTCAGCTCGTCGACGTCGGCTGGCGGCGCGCCGGCGCCGAAAGAAACGATCCCGTTAATGCCGCACATAAATCGGCGCAGTCTCGCACGGAGGTCATGAACGGAGGCTATACGCGAGGAGTGTTCGCGTAAACTCCCTCCGGTGCAGACGATCGGCATCTCCGCGAAGATCACCTCGGACGAGGCGCTGCAATTCGCCGCCAACGTTGCTGCCGATCTTCGCGGACGCGGCTTCGGTGTCTGCTTCGATTACGCCACCGCCGACAAGCTCGGCGACCGAGGCAAGTGCGTCGCGAAAGGCGAGCTTGGCAAGCATTCCGATCTGCTGATGACGTTCGGCGGCGACGGCACGCTGCTCTCCGTCGCCCGTCACGCTCCGAACAGCGTCCCGATTCTCGGCGTCAACATGGGCACGCTCGGATTTCTCACCGAGGTGCGCGTGGAGGAGTTCCCGGAAGTACTGGAGCGCGTGCTCGCCGGCGATTACGAGAGCGAAGAGCGCGTGGCGTTCGACGTAGCGGTCCGAGGGCCGGGCCGCGATCACCGCATCTATCGCGTCCTCAACGACGCCACGATCAACAAGAGCGCGCTGGCCCGCATCATCGAAATGCGCGTCACCGTCGGCGGCGAGTTCATGTCGTCCTTCCGCGCCGACGGCTTGATCATCGCCACGCCGACCGGATCGACCGCGTACAACCTCTCCGCCGGTGGCCCGATCATCTATCCGACGATGGGCGCCGTCGTCCTGACGCCGATCTGCCCGCACATGCTGACCAATCGCCCCGTCGTCCTTCCGGACACTCTGGAAATCGAGATCGGCATCACCACGCCGAATCAGGAAATCTTCCTCACGCTCGACGGCCAGGAAGGCCTCCCGATCGCCGAGCACGACACGGTCTGCATCAAAAAGTCGATGAACCCCGTGACGCTGATCCGCACCCCGAACAAGAGCTACTTCGACGTGTTACGGACGAAGCTGAAGTGGGGCGAGGGATGACGCTGATCAAGTTGCGCGCGCTCATAAATGTGCGCAATCCTGTGCCCCACGCTTGAAAGCGTGGGTACGGTTCTTACGCCGGCTTCGCCGACGGACCCGTGTTTGACGCCAGACGCCATCGCAACCCGTCCGCGTGCTATCCTCCCGCCGCCCTTTCTCAATGGCAATTCCTCGCTTGACAAGGTCCGTATGAACGTCAAAAAACGGCTGCTGGACGGCCCCCGCATGAATCGCGCGATCCGGCGCATGGCCATTGAAATCCTCGAGAAAAATCGCGGCACGGACGACCTCATCATCGTCGGTATCCGCAGCCGCGGCGTTCCGATCGCCGAACGGATTTCGAAAGAAATCGAGGAGATGGAAGGTCATCCGGTCAGCTCCGGAATTCTCGACATCACCCTCTACCGCGACGACCTCACCACCATCGCGCCGCAGCCGGTGGTCAAGCCGACCAAGCTGCCGGAGCCGATCGACGACAAGATCGTGGTCCTCGTCGACGACGTCCTTTACACCGGCCGCACCGTCCGCGCCGCGCTCGACGCGCTCATCGATTTCGGCCGCCCCAAAGCGGTCATGCTGGCAGTCCTCATCGATCGCGGCCACCGCGAGCTCCCCATCCACGCCGACGTGATCGGCAAGACCGTCCCCACCGATGCGCACGAAGTCATCAAGGTGAAGCTGGTCGAGACCGATGGCGAGGATGAGGTTTTGATCATGGAGAAGTGACCCGCAGGGTCATCCCGAGCGAAGCGAAGGATCTCCGTAACCACATGCGCGCCTCCAATTCTTCGCTGAAATCCAAAGACCTCCTCGGCATCGAAGCGTTGCTTCCGGATGAGATCGAGTTGATTCTCGATACCGCCGAGGGATTCAAGGAAGTGAGCGAGCGGCCGGTGAAGAAAGTGCCGGCGTTGCGCGGGCAGCTGGTCATCAATCTCTTCATGGAAGCGTCGACGCGGACGCGGGTCTCCTTCGAGATCGCGGAAAAGCGTCTCTCTGCCGACACGCTCAATTTCACCGCCTCGGGATCGAGCGTCGAAAAGGGCGAGACGCTCATCGACACCGCCGAGAATCTCGTGGCCATGCATCCGGACATGATCGTGATCCGCGCCAAACATCCCGGCGCGCCGAAGATGCTGGCGGACCGGCTGCCGAACGTTTCGATCATCAATGCAGGCGATGGGTCACACGAACATCCGACGCAAGCTCTCCTCGATGCCTTCACGATTCGCGAGCGTCTCGGACGTCTGGCAGGCGTGAACGTCTCGATCATCGGCGACATCGCCCACTCGCGCGTGGTGCGCTCGAACATCCATCTGCTGACGAAGATGAAGGCGAATGTGACCGTCGCCGCGCCGCCGACTCTGATCCCAGCCGAAATCGAAAAGATGGGAGTTCGCGTCGTGCACACGCTCGACGAAGCCGTCGAAGGCGCGGACGTGATCATGATGCTGCGCAT
>JBAVBF010000545.1:0-2855 GCA_049586115.1 Thermoanaerobaculia bacterium
CGAAGATGTTTGCGCGCGAGATGGCGATCAAGTACCTTGATTCGAGTGGTTAGCGGCCACCGAACACATGTACCGCATCCTCCCACTCGCAGTCTTTCTGCTCGCCGCGGCGCAATCGCAATCGCAAACGCCGCAGCCGGCGCCGCAGCCCAATCCGTCGCACGACATCAGCCAGGTCGATGAAGCGCCCCTCGGCGGCGCGATCGCCATTCCGCTGCCGGAGCGCGAACGAAAAAAGCTCGCCAAGTACGACATCCCGGAACTGGCTGGCAGCAAGCAGGCTATCGGTCCGCAACGCATCGATGGACGTTTGCCGCGGCCGCTCGTTGACTACAGTGCGACCACGACCGACGTCTACCAACGCATATCGATTTTCGAAGGCGGACTCGTCGTCGTCGAAGTGCGCGGTACCGGCGGCACGATTCGCAAGAAAGTCATCATTCCCGATGACGCGCTTCACAGTTACCTCCATTCGATCTCGCCCACCGCACTCGCCTCGGTGCACGATTCCGAATTGAGCAAGCCTCGCGACACGCGCCGTTCGTTGCTGCGCGCATACGACGCGCGGATGAATTTCGTGG
This sequence comes from Thermoanaerobaculia bacterium, assembly GCA_049586115.1. Classification (GTDB taxonomy): domain Bacteria; phylum Acidobacteriota; class Thermoanaerobaculia; order Gp7-AA8; family Gp7-AA8; genus JADGNZ01. The sequence goes on from JBAVBF010000545.1 coordinate 582, forward strand.
AGCGCCAGTTCGATCCGATGGCCACCATGCCGAAGGCGCTCTCCGATCAGGTCGTGCCGCTGCAGGACCTGCTGCGCGCGATCTATCAGGACCGCGCCGTGACCAATAGCGTGGCCGGCTACATGCCCAAAGTCGGCGACCAGCTCGTCGGCGACGACAAGAAAACTTACAAAGTCGTACGCGTCGTGAGCGACAAGATCGTGGAACTGCGCTGCCTCAGCCAGGCCACCGTGATCTACGTCGACGTCAAGGACCTCTATAACTACTTCATCGGTACGCCGGGAGCGGCCAGCCGCTGAACACGCTGCGCGTTACCACCGGCACGTTGCGCGGACGCCGCGTTCCCGTTCCGCCGCGCGAGACCCGCCCGACCTCGGAACGCGCGCGGATGGCGTTCTTCAACATCTCCGGTCCGCGCATCGACGGTGCGCACTTCCTCGATCTCTTCGCCGGCAGCGGCGTCTTTTCGTTCGAAGCGATTTCACGCGGCGCCGCCTCGGCTACGGCCATCGAGCACGATCGAAAGAGCGTCGCGACGATCAAGCAGCTCGCTGAGGAGTGGGATGCGCCGGTCACCGCGATCGCGGGCGACGTCTTCGCGGAAATCCCGCGTCTGCGCGGCCGGTTCTTCGATGTCATCTACGCCGATCCGCCATACTCGTTCGGCCGCTACGACGACCTGCTCGCCGCGATCGATACCGCCAACATTCTCAACGACGATGCGCTCGTCGCCATCGAGCATCAACGCCGCAGCGAACCATTCACCATCGAAACGAAGCATTTGAAAGCGCTGCGCCGCGCTGCGTACGGCGAAGTCTGGATTACCTTGTTCACATCATGAGCATTCGCGAAATCACTCCCACCGAACTGCAGCAACTCCTCGCCGGCGAAAATCCGCCGGCTCTCATCGACGTCCGCGAAGAAGGCGAAGCCGCCATCTGCTCGATCGTCGGCTCGACGCTGATCCCGATGAACACGCTGCCACAGCACTTGCAGGATCTCGCCCGCGACCGGCCGGTCGTCCTTTACTGTCACGCAGGCATGCGCTCGATGATGGCCGGCCAGTGGCTGTCGCAACAAGGATTCGAGGCGCTTTCGCTTGCGGGCGGCATCGATCGCTGGGCGGTGGAGATCGAGCCCGAGATGGCCAGGTACTAACCTGCGCAAAAGGATCTGAATGGAACTGACACTCGACGACGAAGGAACTCACACGCTCTTCGGCAATCACGACGAAAACCTGCGCATGCTCGAGGACGAGTTCAAGGTCAAGATCTCCGCGCGCGGCGGCGAGATTTTCGTCACCGGCGCGCCCGACAACGTTGCGCCGGTCGAGAAGCTGCTCGCGCAGATGCAGCAGCTGATCGAGCAGGGCTATCCGCTCAAGCGCTCCGACATTCACACCGGCATGCGCGTGCTGCAGGATCGCCCCGAGGCCAGCATCGTCGACTTTTTCACCGACGATGCGGTGCAGGCCTCGGTGCGCCGCGTCGTCACGCCGCGCAACGTCGCGCAGAAGATGTACCTCCAGTCGATCCAGGACAACGACATCACCTTCGGCATCGGCCCCGCCGGAACGGGCAAGACGTTTCTCGCGGTCGCCGCCGCTGCCGGCGCGCTCGCGGACAAATCCGTGAAGCGCATCGTCCTCTGCCGCCCCGCCGTCGAAGCCGGCGAGCGCCTCGGCTTCCTCCCCGGCGACATCGCCGAGAAAGTGAATCCGTATCTGCGCCCGCTCTACGACTCGCTTTACGACATCATCGGCTTCGAAAAAGTGGAGAAGCTGATGGAGCGCAGCATCATCGAGATCGCGCCGCTGGCATTCATGCGCGGCCGCACGCTCAACGACGCGTTCATCATCCTCGACGAGGCGCAGAACACCACGCCCGAACAGATGAAAATGTTCCTGACCCGTCTCGGTTTCGGCGCGAAAGCGGTCGTCACCGGCGACGTGACGCAGGTCGATCTCCCCACCGGCAGCAAGTCCGGACTGCGTGTCGTCCGCCAGATCCTCGGCGATATCGACCGCATCAAGTTCTTCGACTTCTCCGACCGCGACGTGGTCCGCCACCCGGTCGTGCAGCGCATCGTCATGGCCTACGACCGCGCCGACAAAGAGCGCGAAAAGCAGGGCAGCGTTTGACGAACGTCGAAGTCACCGGCGCCGCCGTTCCCCGCTTCAGCCGCCGCGAGATCGCCGAGTTCGTCCGCCGCGTCCTGATCGCCCTGCGCGTCGATGACGACATCCACGAAGTCTCCATCGCCATCGTCGACGAC